>JAKVCH010000543.1 GCA_022447485.1 Polyangiaceae bacterium
TGAGCCCAGCATAGCCTTCTAAGGCTGGACCGTAGTCCGCATCCAATTCCAAAGCAGCTTGATAGAGCTGAATTGCTTCAGCCTTCTTTCCTGCATGAGACTCAAGAGCGGCCAAAGCGGCCAAAGGTTCCGCTGCTTGCGGGTCTTTCTTGATAGCTGTTTTTAATTGAGTGCGCGCACCTGGCACATCGCCCCGATCATAGGCACGACGGCCAGCGCGATAGGCTTCCTGAGAAGCTGCCGATATCTCGTGGGGAGGAGACAAGGGAGCTTCTTGAGGCTCAGGATTGTCTTTGGACGCCGTGGCCTTCTCTGCTTTACCTTTTTTAAGACCAGGTCGAACTGGCTTTGGCGCCACAGAAACTGCTCCACCACCGGGCGTGCTCGAATCTTCCCCAACTTCGGCCGGTTCTTCCTCTGCTTGAGAGGCGTCTTTTGCTCCTACGCTATGGGAAAACGAGCACCCTGAGAGCAAGATACCCGCCCCTAGGAAAGACAGAGTAAGAACAGAAGTGTGAATTCTCGAAGCCATCATTCTGCTGCCTCACCCTGCTCTTCCCCTGAGCCAGGAGCATTTGAGCTAGCCGTAGAGCCGGCAGATGCAGGTTTATCTCGGGTCAATTGAGGCCGAGGACTCCCAGGAAGCCTCTGTGGCGCTGGAGAAGACTCACCGGTAACTTCGGCTGCTGGTACGACGCCTGGGCGCATTTGCTGGAACATGCCAGGACGGTAGGAAAAGTTCTGCACATTTGCCGTGTAGGCACTCATCTTCGCCTCGCCAGCAATCTCACCGAGAAAAGCCAAACGACGCAGCGCGCGAGTAATGCTTGGATGAGAAACATTGTAGCGCTGCGCCAGCATAATTGCCGAGGTGTAGCGGTCGACCACGATCTCATCTGCCGAGTTGAGGTTCGCATCCCGCGCCTGATTCCAGGCATCGCCGACGGTCAAGCGAATATTATCAGCTTGCTCCATCAAAGCATCGTCATCACTCATCTCAGCAATTTCTAATGCCCGCTCTTGCTGCTTCGTGAATAGCTGAGGGTTCGCCGAGTAGAGCCCCGTTCGAAGCGAATCATAAAGCGCGCCCTGACGCGCTATCGCGACAGTCGCATATTTTTGCGAATTGTACTTGGCGACCATTGAGCCCAATGCATCATAATGCTTCTTCGCAACTCCTGCCGCCTTGGCATAGTCTTGATTCACTTCCAACACCGTTCCTTCAAAACGTTGATGTCCGCTTTCATAATCAAATTCTTTGCGCAGTTTTTCGTCGTAAAGAGTATAATCTGCTTCGGCGGCAAGGGTGGCCTCGGCACTACCGCGAGCTGCAGTTTCTTGCGCCACATATTGATCGTAGGCTGAGATTGTTTTTTTCCACCAAGACGGCGCCGCGGGCGACTTCGCCGCTAACTTAAGCTTAGCCATATTATAGGCAGCGCGGACGACATACTTGAGGGCGGCTCGCTTCCCAAGATGCTGCTTATAATAAAACTCCATGGCAACCTGAGCCCGCTTCCGCGCTTGCTGATTTGCACCAGAATCAGGGCTCTTCGAATCCCAAGCCTTCAGTGCAGAACTTGCCACTAAGTAGTCAGCCTCAGCCAGCTCTTCCGCGCTAGCGCCCAGCTTGGCGTAATTGCGGCGAGCTCGGGACATACCAGCAGCATCCCCTAAATTGACATAAAGCGACAAAGCTTGTTGCGCTGCGGCACGACGCGCCTCTGCATCAAAGTGACTCACTTGGGAGATCGAATCAAAAGTTGCGGCCGCGTGGGGGTAATCGAAAAATAGTACGTAGGCCTCTGCTAAGGCCTGGTAGGCCTGAAACAAATACTTAACGCGCACTTCATATTGTTCCCCGTCAGCGCCTCTGAGCTCAGCAAGTGTTTCTTCCTCGCCGTACTTCTCAATGAAAAGAGAATACATGCCGATCGCTTTATCGTATTCACCGACCTGCTTATAAGCATAGGCTCCGTTCATAGCGGCCTCTGGGGCCTCGTCTCGTTCAGGGGCAGCCGCCAAGGCAACGCGATAAGCCGCAGCCGCTTGCTTCCAAGTTTTATCGCGCTCAGGGCTGTCCTCCATTCCCATCGCCTTCTCAAAAAGCTTGCCGGCCTCTAAGTAGGCAACCCCCATACGCACAGGAGAGCGCAAAGCATCCTCGGCAATCCTCGACTCTTCGTCATAAGAGCATCGCTTGGACTCAGCGAGAGCACGACTCTTTCTGGTGTCATTCTGTCGCGCCGCCATCGTGATGAGTTTTTCCCAGGCGTTGTAACCCCACTCATTCTTGCCGCAATATTCTTCGTAGATAGGCTTGAAGCGACGCCGCGCCTCATCAAATTGACCATAGGCAAAAAAGTACTCAGCTGCCTGTGTGGCATAACGCAAGCGATTTTCTCCGGTGTCTTCGGTAGCCGAAATACGAAGTATGTACTGATCTCTCGCGCAGACAGCCTCTTGAACTTCAAGCGGCACCTCTTCTTGAACAACTCGCGCCTCTCCGTCCACCAGCTCCGTGGAAACAGAGGTCTTTCTTTCTACTCCTTGTTCGCCCCCGCTCTCACCATAGAGCAAGTCCTGCGCATCGAGTACCTTTTCAGCGAGGCTCACCACATAATAGGCAGCAGGCTGCCT
>JAKVCH010000544.1 GCA_022447485.1 Polyangiaceae bacterium
CAACCAATCGGCATTGCGCCCCCGGCCAAGGAATCCCCATCTCCGTTTATCCTAAAAATAGAAATGGAGGATGAGGTCCGTGTGAAGAACCGCTACCTCAATCTCGGTATCCTTGGATCACCCGAAGTGCGCTACGACGGTGATTTAAAGGTTGCTGGGCGAGTAGAACTTGTGCCAGGCGGTCGCGTGCAGGTACTCGGTCGCAACTTCGTCGTCGAAGAGGGAAATATTGCGTTTTCGCTCGCAGATCCCAAGAACCCTCATCTTCATATCATTGCACGCTGGCGGGCGCCGAATGGTACATCTGTGCGTGCCAGTGTTTCTGGAACTCCCGAGAAGCTGAAGGTCGAATGGAGCAGCGACCCTCCGCTACCTGGCGGAGAGGCCGCCGTGATGGCCCTCGTCCTTGGAGGGGGACGAACGGACGATACTGGAGCTGAGTACATGGCTCTGGCTCTCGCCATGAACGAAGCCCTCGGGAAAGTTTCGAATAAAATAGATATCTATACCTCGAAGGAAAACGAAGGCAGTGACGGTGAGATTGGCCAGCTCAACGAACGGACCCATGAAAGCTATGCGGCCGCTTTTCAGCTCAACGACAAGGTTTGGTTTGAAGGTAGCTATCAAATCATGACAGCCGGACCAGGAAGCCAGCCCCAATCAGGGATTAGCGGTGCTATCGATTGGCGCTTCGCCGACGACTGGTCCTTGCGCACCGAAGCAGGAGCCCTGGGCGTTGGTCTGGACCTCATGTGGCACTATCGCTACTAGCGGCGGGCAGAGAGAGCGAGGATAGTCATCGACATCTCGAGCGTATCTTCAGAAAAATATCGGTCGACAGCATGAGCCACGTATTCAAAAGCTTCACTGAGGTCGCCGATTTCTAGCCAGGCCTCCAGCTGTGGTCGAATCATCATCCGGCAAGCCGGATCTTCTAAAAGTTCGCGGCCGGATCCAAATTCTAATTCGACCACTTCCACTTCGAAATCGATATCGTGAAAGCCTACCTCTTCCAAAGCTTGGCTCAGGGACTCAATCGTCAAATGTTCACCGGCGGAGCGCTCAAGAGCAGCCGTCAACTCACCATGATCATACTTGAGGGCATACTCGCCTAAAAGGTCGAAGATCTCCGGAAATGAATGACTCAGCGGTATCGATACAATCGCTTGTCCACCCGAGTAAAGAAGGCGCGACGCTTCAGCAAAGAGCTGCTCATAGCGAGCCAAAGACCCTTCCGGATGCAGGAGTAAGACATGAGAACATGAAGCAAGCGGTTGCTCGCTTTGATCTCCAGGTGCCTGTATCAGGTCAAAAAGTCCGGCAGGCACCTTCTGGCGAGCGTCTTCTAATGCAACAGCCGACGGGTCGACGAGAACGCCAGTACATTCTGGCTGAATCTCCAGGACCTGGTTCATTGGATAGCCCGTACGAGCCTCCAAAAACGCAACTCGCGCAGCTTCTCCCACCAAGAAAAGGTTCTGAGCAAGCCTCCAAAAATGATGAAAATAGGAGGGAATGACAAAAGTTTCAAAAAGAGCGGCGTCGTGCTCATTAAAAACCAATCTGGGAACTCCTTTCTCCACCTGCTCGTTCACAGGAGTGGATTACCAAGGAACGCACCACTCTAGCAAGCGACCAAGAACAAGCTTAGAATGTATTTATGACCTTCGCCCGACGACTTCAGCTTGCCCTGCTAGTGGTAACCCTCTCGGTTCTGGAGTTTTTTGTGACTCAATATTTGCCAGAGTCGTCCTCCAAGCATGAAGAGCGGTCAGCACTTTCAACGAAGCCCCCCCTTCCGTCCCCGGCGACTGCACCTTGTCCTCAGAATCAATTTCCCTTCAACGGCGTCTGCCTCCCCTTGAACGGACAGTATCCCAAGACTTGATGACCCCAGTTGGGCGACGTTGATGCAAACGGCTCCTGCGCCGGCGAGTCCGGAGTAGGGCTGGTTGCTGCAAAACTAAAGTTCTTGGAGACGGAAGACTTAAATCACCAATTTGTAGCCAAGCCCGTACACCGTCAGAATATGTTTTGGCTTTTCTGGTTTTTTCTCAATCTTACGTCGTAACTTCACGACAAAGTTATCGATAGAACGATTATTCGGGCTCTTCTCAAGTCCCCAGACCCGTTGCAGGATTTCATCTCTGGAGACAGCCTGACCCCGGCGCTCCAAAAGAAGCCTCAATAATTCAACTTCATAAACAGAAAGCGCATCTTCGACCCCTGCCCGAGTCCATGTATGGCCGCTTAAGTTGAGAGTTGCTTCTCCTATCTGCAATTCTTTTTGACTCTCGGGCAAATGAGATGTTCGACGGAAGAGAGCCCGAATACGCGCGCATAACTCTCCAACACTAAATGGTTTCGTCACATAATCATCGGCTCCAACATCTAAGCCGCGAATTTTATCAGTCTCCTGACTCTTCGCCGTCAACATAATTACAGGCACAAGAGCCGATAGCTCGCGTATCCTTTCACAGACTTGATATCCATTCATATCCGGGAGCATTAAGTCCAAGAGAACAGCTTGAGGCTGCTCTCGCTCGAAACACGTCAGAGCCTCAGCACCATTTTCGGCAGTGACGACACGAAAGCCCTCAAATTCCAAAGCATCTTGGATGCCCAAAACGATATGGG
>JAKVCH010000545.1 GCA_022447485.1 Polyangiaceae bacterium
CGAACGTTCAAGATGATTCGGGCGTTACTTCAGACGATGAATTCAATCAGGAATCGTCGTCGGCAGATGGTACTCAGGTGGCAGACGAGGCAGAACTCCCCAACGCTGAGGGCGAAGCCGAAGGAACGAGCGCTGCGAGTTCTGGTGGAGCCAGTGGCTCAGAAGCCGTGCCTGGGGGTGGTTCTGGCGGTGGAAGTGCCTCAGGAGGCGCGTCAGGCGGAGGCGATGCAGGCGGAGGCGCGTCAGGCGGAAGCGAGAGCTCAGGTGGGAACCCGGGCGATAATGCCCCTCCAGCGCCGTCGAATGTGGTGATCGTTGCCCATCAAGACGATGACTTGCTCTTCATCAATCCGCGTTTGCAGCAGGCCATTGATGCAGATGAATCTTTAACGACTGTATTCGTGACAAGTGGTCACAACAATCAGGGGATGGACTACGTCCAATCGAGAGAACGAGGAATAGAAACAGCGTATCGCTACATGGCAGAGGGCGCAGAATCTTCGAGCTCCTGGGATTGCGATAGCGAGACTCACGGCGGCAAGAGTATTCGTCACTGTCGTTTAGAGAGTTCAAAGAAGGTCGAAACATTTTTCATTCGCCTGCCTGATGGTGGGGGGAGCGGTGAGCATCCTGAAAGTCTCTTAAAACTGTGGCAGGGTTCTATCGCGGAGACGAAGACGAGAGATACACAAGAGAGTTATCGTTTGAACCAGATCGTCTCTGTTCTCAGATCGATTATTGAAGACAGAAAAGCGACCAATGTCTTCACAACCGATATTACTCATCGTCACGGCTACGATCACCCGGACCATTTAATTACAGCAATGCTGACGGGAGTTGCGTCGGCGGCTAGCGAGGTCTCTCATGAGTTTGAGACATTTGTTACATATAGTAGCAATAATCTGGGCTATAACTTAAGCCAGGAAGAGGCAAGTCTCGTCGAAACAGTGTTTCGTTACTACGCCGCTTGTGATCAGGAATTGTGTAGCACTGCCAGTTGTGGAACGAGCGAGTGCACGACTCGGCCTTTGGCTCAATGGTATGGGGCACATCATTTCACCACTCGTGAGACGCCACCCTTACAAGGCGAGATTTCGCGAGTGAGTGATGCCGCAACTTGCCTTTCCGTGGCGGATTCTGTCGTTGTGTCGGGTTCTTGCGAGACAAGCTGGCAGTGGAACGAAGACTTTACGCTGACGGCTGAAAGTGGCGAATGCCTGACAGCCGGGAGCCTCGATGAATCGCGGCAGCTCTCCCTCAGCTCCTGTCTTGCGAGCGATGACCATCAACGCTGGATGCTGCTCGATAATGGCTTGCTCATGCTTGCTGCGCTGCCGGGAAGTGCAGAAGAAGGAGCTGTATTTCAATCTGCCCAATGCATCACCAAAGGAGCCGGCTCGAGTATTACCATGGGCAATTGTAGTACCTTCTTCGAAAGCGATGTTCAGTGGAGCTTTTGAGAGCGGTTCCCTCCAAGACGATAATCGAAGCGGAATCGGTGCTGCAGTTTTTCGCCAAAAGCGGTTACGAGTTGCAGGTTGCTGAGTTGCGTTGGGTTCCTGCTCGGAGCTCTCTAGCAGCTGGTTGGGAACTGGTTCATTGAGAGCCGTCTTTTGCGCGCAGCTGCGGCTCACCGGCCCTCGACCGGAGAAGAGCTGCACTGCAGAAGAGCTGCACTGCAGAGAACCGTGCTGGCGAAGAGACAGGGAAGAGACAGAGAGTCGAAAGCAGATCCGCTTCGAGAGTGAATTCTTTTTACCTTCCCCGATGCTAATTGTTCTCGACAAGCAAAGAAAAGCTTTCTGGCGTCGCTGCCATGAAAGATTTGAACCTGCATAGACTCATCAACGTCGTGGCTGCAGGTGGAGTGATTGTGTCTCTTCCGGCTTGCGGTAAGCCATACAAGAAGGTGGCCAAGGACTATTGCGCTGCTCTTTCTAGCTGCGCGGATGATTTCAACGAAGATAGTTGTATCGATGAGACCACCTACAACCTGAAGTACTACGCCACCTACTACGGACCACCTTGCGGACAGGCCCAAGCCGCTCTTCTGGATTGCCTAACAGAAAGTTTGGACGCAGCTAGTTGCTACGCGGATGTTAAAGATTGCGCGACCGAAGCAGTTGAGGCTGTCGAGGCCTGCTACGACTATAGCTATTTCGGTCCCGATTACGACTACAGCTCCTACTATTATTAGAACGATGGTGCCCGTTTTACTCTTCTTCAGAATCTTTCTGAGAATTTAATTATGTTGACGATTATAAAAAATAGAAGCAGTGCTCTTGGGCTAGTAGCATTAGCGCTTTTAGCCAGCTGTTCGACGCTGGGGCCGAATTGCGCCTGCGTAAAAAACCCAGACCATCCCGGGTGTGCTGCTGCGCCGAAGCCGAAGGAAGCTCCGGAAGTCGAATATGTTTTAGCGGAGGCTGAGTTTTCGGCTGCTCTAGGCAAGCCTCGCGAAGTCGAAATTAATAAGACCTCCACCTACGAAAAGGCTCGGCAGAAATTCTCTTCTGCTGCGGTCCGTCCACCTGATAATTGCCTCACAGAGAGTGCGGCACAAGTACAAGGTGAGGGTAAGGGGGCTTCCAAGCAGCTGGCTTCGCAAAAGTGTGGCGTGT
>JAKVCH010000546.1 GCA_022447485.1 Polyangiaceae bacterium
GCTTTTGACCACGGTTTTGAAGGCACCCTCTGGCAAGGAGATCCTGACTGGTCGCTACCCTCAAACGGAGCTCTCGAGCGGTTCCAGCGAGGTCTGGAAAGAACCGCAGGCTGGGCCCCCAGCCCAGGGGTCTGTTTCTGTTGATGTTGGAAAAGCTTCTTCTTTTCTCCGGTTTCAATCGGGAGGAAGGACTCTGCCTGACGGTGGATATGTCCAGCTCAAAGAGTTTGATGGGCAGCTTTTGGGTCGGGTTGAGGGCGAATTTCATCTTGGTGGAGCGGGTTCTTCGAAAGGCGCCATGAAGGTGAAAGGTCCATTTCGGCTCCGGCTTTGCAATGTGTCCCTCGATGGTACGCGGAAAAAGGATAAAGACGGCGCAAAGCAAAAAGGGCGCTCAGGAAAGTAGTTGCGAGCCCTAAAGGGTTGACAGATGGCGCGGAAGCGGACATCAAAAAATCCCTATGAGATCCTTCTCCTTCCTTGCTGATTACTTTTGCTTGCGGCACCGGGCCGTGAGGCATCAGGAGCCCTTTTTTCGGGCGGGAGGTCCGATGCTCGTCTCCTTCCTGGTGGCTTCGTGTCTTGCTGCTTGTGGCGATGAAGAACAGACGGTGACCGAGCGAGTCAATGCTCAACCGCCCCCTACCCTCGAAATCATGAGCGTTGACAATGCCGATGGCGTAGCCGTCCGTGAGTCGGGAGGTAGTCTACCCCTTTCCTGTGATTCTCGAGTGACTGTTCATGTGGGCCCTGTTCAAACAGACTCCTCAGGCCAGGAATCGCCCGGGCTTTTGCAGAATTGGGTTTGGTCTGGTCCCCTGGGCTGCGCAGATTTACTACCCTGTGGCTTTGTTCAAGTCACCCTATTCGACGCCAGCGGCGAACCGCTCTTGATGCCCGGCTTCTTGGAGGAACGAGAAGCCAGTTACCGTGCTCGGCTCTTGGATATCGTTTTGGATCTGAATGGGGTCGATGTTGGGTCGGTAGCTCGGCTTGAGGCTGTGTTGATTCAGGCCAATCAGAACGAGCCTTATGAGCCCGAAGGTGAGCCGATTGTTGCGTCGTGGGACTTGGAACTCACTCTAGACTCGAATTGCTCGACAGGAATGGGCGGCATGGGGGGAATGACAGCCTCTTCCTCCTTAGACATGGAAGAAATGGTCAATTTAGGAGGCTTAGGAGGCCTTGGTCAGACTCCGTAAGCGCGCTGCTCCTCTGAAGAATTGCTTTTCCTGCCGCGTTTAGTCAGAAAAGCGCAGGGTATCGCCGCGACAGACTCTCTCTTTGGTGAGGACTTGGCCACTCGGTGTAATCACCCTTGTGGTGATCATCTCACCCTGGCGACAAGAGTAACTTCCGGCAAATGGCACCTGACCGTAGCGTTTCTCGTTGATAAAGAGCTTCGAGCGAGCTGGGCCGTAGTTCACGAGAATTGTTCGCAATTTGGGTGTTCCCGCCGCAACCGTCGCTTTTGAGGTACGACGCTTGCGCGGTGAGTTTGGGGCGCTTTCTTCACCAGAGGCGCTTTGCTTTTCTTTGCCGTTGTCTATTTTGCCCCTCCGCGCTGCTTCTTTCTTTCTTGTTTCCTCTTTCTTTTCCTCAGCTTCGGCCTTTTTTACGTCATCCACCGAAAGCAGCATGCAATGGATCCCCAGGCTCAAGAGGCTGGCTCCTAAGAGAAGGTGTGTCCAACGAGCGAGAGCGGCGATGCCGTCATGGATTTTTTTCTGATTCATCCGCACACCCTCAGTACTTCTTCGAGACTCGTCTCACCACGTGCAGCCCGCTCCAACCCAGTGAGAATTAAGGGCTTCATCCCTTGCTCGACGGAAAGTTGCTGGAGTTCAGCTGTGCTGGCTCCTCGAGATAATGCCGCGGCTACCTTTGGGTTTACCTCAAAAATTTCCGAGAGAATTAAGCGGCCGGTGTAACCGGTGCCTTCGCAGAATTCACAGCCTTTCGGCTGGTAACAGACATTCTGCTCGAGGGGCACGCCGAGAGATTCAAAGCGCTGTCTTAGGTGGGCGTCGACGGGGGCCTCTTGACGACAGGAGGTACAGAGAGAGCGCACCAGCCGCTGGGAAAGGCAGCCGATCACCGCACCGCTTAAGACGAAGTCTTTCACGCCCATATCCGAGAGACGCGCGAAGGTGCCGATTGCGGAGTCGACATGTAGAGTGGTGAGGATCATATGACCCGTTAGGCCTGCCTGAGTAGCGATGGCTGCAGTTTCAGCATCTCGGATTTCCCCGAGCATCAGTACGTTCGGATCTTGGCGCAAGATGCTCCGCAGAGCAGCTGCGAAGTCGAGGCCTCGTTTGCGGTCAACTTGAGTCTGGGAGGCGAAGGGTAATTGGACTTCAATGGGGTCCTCGAGAGTGACAATTGTCGAGGTCCCTGATTTTGATTCATGGACTTCTTGAAGGCACGAATAAAGGGTTGTGGTTTTTCCTGAGCCAACGGGTCCTGAGACGATAATCAGGCCTTGGGGCTTCTGCAGGAGCTCCTGCAATTTACCCTCAATCATCGGGGAGAACCCGAGATGCGCCAAGGAAGGTGTTGCCCTCCCGCCATCGACCATTCGCAGCACCACGCGCTTACCCCATCGGTGGGTAGAG
>JAKVCH010000547.1 GCA_022447485.1 Polyangiaceae bacterium
CGAACTGGGCGGGCGTCCGCAATATTTGTAACCGCAACGTCAAGATCAAAGTGCCCATCCCCGTTACAAAGTCGCGAGGGCGTATCGACGTCTATGCTCAGGTGCGCGCACGCAACCTGTCTCGCTGTCGCGCGATTGGCGTGGGTGCAGCGGGGACCTCCTGGGAGAGCGATGGTTGGAAAAGAAAAGCTGGCCAAGCACCTTCGTACGCGAACATCTTCCTTGGTATGATTTGGCCCGTGACGTTCGCCTATGCAGAGTGCGAATTGGGCAACGAAGAACGCTTCTACGGCGTCACCTATTGATCACCATCGGAGGCAAATCAGGATCGAACGTGGTTTGCCTCGCATGGCACTTGAGAACGCATGGCACTTGAGAACGCATGGTACTCAAAATGAAGACAGTCGTAACCATTGTGTTCTCGTTCGCGCTATCCGCCGGAGTGACGCTCGGCGTCATCTCCCTGTTGCGGAGTGATGATGCGACCCGCCTCGAACGAATGGAGAAAGAGCTATCGGCACTCCACAAGAAGCTCGAGGAGAGCCCGGGGACAGTGGAGCACCGCATTGTGGAGGTGTATCGACCTGACAGCTCGCGCGGCATCGAGACAGAGCCTGCGAGCGAGGAGGAAGAGGACGAGCAAGAAAACTTGCCGCAGGAGGAATCGCCATCTGACGAGGACCGACGTGTTCATGCCGAAAATCGATATCTCAAGGCGCAACGAACGGGTGCTTGGGCCCATGCTGCAGAACAGGACCTGCGAAGCGAGCTCAATCAATCGCCCCTCGCCGAGTCGGATTACGAGCTCGATTGTCGAGACGGTATTTGCGAAATGCGCGTCTCAAGGACAGCTGAACAAGCTTCCGACTTTATCGAAGAGTCCCTCGACCTGGAGTGGAGCGGTCCGGTTGAGGGGTATGCGCTTGGCGGAGACGATGAGCAGGAGTTCGTCGTCTACTTCATTCGTTCGCGGGAGGACCTACCCCGTCTCGAGTGGTAGTCTCGTGGCCCTGCCACAGTCAGTAGCTTCGGTAGTATCTCGATAAGATGCCACCCATTCACTGAGTCATCAAATCGACTTTTCTCTCGTCAGGGCAGCCTCGACCTCTGCTTCAAATTGCTTGACCGGATTCAAGGGTACTTCTGCATTCTCGACAGGAGTCACTCGATTGGTCTGAGGGTCCCAGTTGATCGCCCCATATTGGGCAGGCTCACTTCGTTCGTTCAAGATCTGGTCGAGGGCATCACCCTGATTGTAGTGCCAAAATTCAAAAGGAAAGTGCGTCATCCCGTGGGCCTCCATCAATTCAGTAATTTCGGCGCGATTCCTTCTTTCTTCTTTACTGACAAAAGGCGAACTCATGGGCGTCTTTTCGCTCACTTCAAGATAAGGCGCACCGCGTGAAACTTCGCTGCCATCACGCCTGATGACCGAGATATCCACCGCAGAGCCTGACATATGAGTCCCCGTTTTGGGGATATTCGCCACCATCACAGTCGCCCGGCGAATCACAAAATCGACAGAGGGAATTTGCCCGCCGGTTTCCCAAAGGCACTTCTGCACCACTGCATCGAAGACCTCAGGCTTGCGTACTAAAGACGCCTGCATCTCAAGCGAACGAAAAGCATCTTCAATCTGTAGCACCCAACCTCGTTCATTCATTGTGCGGCCGATCTTGATTAGATCAGGAAGAAGCCCCTTTCGCAGAAAGAAAACTCGCTCGAGCCCTCCTGCGATCTTGGTAGCAGAAAAGCGCATTTCTACGCCTGCAGCATCAGCAGCATCTGCAATAGAGCCCATCGACTCACCCCATTCGTTCACAGAAGAGGCAAGAAGAGCTTCAAAAATTTTATAGCCGCTCTCCATCTGCTCACGCCAATAAATGCGACGCGCCTCTTCATCGTTACCATTCATAGAGCGAGTTCATGCCTCAGGGGGGTTCCGACGTCGAGGATCTATCACGCCTATTTCATGCTCAACACCACTCAAGGGATTCAAGCAGCACAGCCAATTGTCATGATAAAACAATGCCTATCACTCCCTCAAGGGAGTCTACATGAGGTAATAAGCTCTTTTTGAATCACCCATTTCCAGGATTCTGGGCGACTTTCACTCCACTTAGGCTCAAGAGCTTCTCTCTGTTCCCATGTTGGAATCGTCCATCAATGCTGCAAGGGAAACTCAAGTCAGTGACCGAGCTGATAGCCGCACTCGCCATGCCGACCCAGGTCTGCTGGCTTTTCCTTGGGGCAAGTTTCCATAACCCGCCTATGGCACGGCATGACAATGGAGGCCCCGCGCGTTGAGACATCGGAGCGTTGAGGCTTGCGAAGCCAAAGCACCTCGTCGCGATGCTGAGCCTCAGCACATGCCAATCGATGATCGCCTCGATTTTCTGAGGCCACGCCGGGCGTCCTTGGGCTATAAGCTGGAGCGAACGCAAAGCTCTAGCGTTGAGGCTGTATTTCCGTATCATCGCCTGGGTAAAAAGCAGCTTTTGACGAAGATTTGCCCGAGGCTTTCTTCTAGTCGTATGCTTCGATAATGGGCTACCCCGACTTAATCTTGCTCCTTTTGCGTAGATGATTTTTTCTCACGGCTCTGACCTTCT
>JAKVCH010000548.1 GCA_022447485.1 Polyangiaceae bacterium
TACCACGACACGTGCGATACGTGCTGTAATCAGAGCATCGACGCAAGGCGCCGTTCGTCCTTGATGATTGCACGGCTCAAGAGTGACATAGGCGCACGCCCCAGCAGCCTTTTCCCCAGCCTGACGAAGTGCAATGACTTCAGCATGCTCTTGCCCGGCCTCCTCATGGAAGCCTTCTCCCACAATTTCGTACTCCTCGCCCTTGAGTTGAGCTATCACACAACCAACATGAGGGTTGGGCGAGGGTTCACCTCCTTTTGCTAATTCGATTGCACGAAGCATCAGCTGACGATCAAGCGGCGTACCAGGGCTTGATTGTTCCGCAGCAGAGTCGTCGCTCGTAGCGTTGGGGTCGGGCGTTCTTTCAGTCACGATTGAGATCTAGTCCTCTGCGCCCTTGCCGACAAGGTTTCCTACTTCCGCCATGAATTCATCAATGTCTCGAAAGGACTTATAGACGCTGGCAAAACGCACATAGGCGACTTCATCCAGTGACTTCAGACGTACCATAACCCTTTCGCCGATCATACGCGAGGGTAGTTCTTTCTCCCCGAGGATGGAGAGTTCTTGTTCGATCGATTCCGCCATTTCATCCAATTCATCGGCACTGACGGGGCGCTTGCTGCAAGCGACGATCAGGGAGCGCAAGACCTTATCCCGAGCAAAAGCCTGACGCTCGCCATTCTTTTTTACTACCGTCGGTAGAGCGTGTTCGACTCGCTCATAAGTCGTGAAGCGTCGCTTACAACTATCACATTCCCGTCGCCGCCGAGTTACCGTGCCACCGGAAACTAAACGCGAGTCGATGACACGAGTATCGAGTGACTTGCAGAATGGACAGTGCACTCTCAGTCCTTAAATTTAGAGAAGATGAGGGTTGCGTTCGTTCCGCCAAAACCAAACGAGTTACTCATTACATGTTCAAGCGACTTCTCTCTGCTGTGGTGAGGCACGAAGTCAAGAGGACACTCAGGATCTTGATTGTCGAGATTGATCGTTGGCGGGATGATTCCTCTCTCAAGGGCATGTACGCATACGGCAGACTCTACAGCTCCCGCGGCTCCGAGTAGATGTCCCATCATGCTCTTTGTGGAGCTTACCCAGAGTTTTTTATCTGTCGCATGGTGGCCAAAGACCTCCATCACTGCTTTGGCCTCGGCGATATCTCCGGCGGGGGTCGAAGTCCCGTGAGCGTTGATATAATCAATCTGTTGAGGAGATAGGGAGGCGTCCTTGAGGGCTTGACTCATGGCTCGCACTGCTCCGCGACCGCCGGGAGCAGGCTTAGTGATGTGGTAGCCATCGCTCGTTGCCGCATAGCCAGTGACCTCTGCCAATATCTTTGCTCCGCGACGTTTTGCTCGCGTCAGAGATTCAAGAATTAGAGTGCCGGCTCCCTCCCCACACAAAAAACCATCTCGACCCACATCCCATGGTCGGCTGGCGCGGGTAGGGTCGTCGTTGCGTCTAGATAGGGCGAACATCGCAGCGAAACCAGCAATGCCAATTCCTGCGATCGTAGCCTCCGCTCCACCAGCAACCATCACGTCCGCGCGGCCATATTGAATCCAGCGGAGTGCTTCGCCGAGTGCATGAGCACTCGAGGAACATGCACTCGTATGGGCAAAAGACGGCCCGCCAAAACCGTGGCTGATCGATACTTGACCAGCGGCCAAGTTCCCAATTAGTGAGGGGATCAGGTAGGGACTAATCTTGCCCGGTCCTTTGTGCTCAAGAGTTAAACTACTGCTTTGCAGAGACTCGAGGCCGCCGATGCCGACCCCAATAAAAGTACCGACGTTTTCTCGTTCCTCGTCGCTCAGGTTGAGGTCCGCCTGGTCGAGAGCCATCTGCGTGGCGGCGAGAGAAAAGGGGATAAAGCGCGAGCATTCTTTCACCTTTTTCTTCGGCATGAAGTCGGTGGGCGAAAAATTCTTTACTTCAGCGGCAATACGGGTTGGGAAGCGCTCATCTGTTTCAAATTGCGTAATTTGGCCGGCTCCGCTTCGACCCTCACACAAGGCTTCAAAAGACGCATCACTGCCCACCCCTACTGGGGTAACCATTCCAACGCCGGTGACAACAACTCGCTCCATGCTGCGACTTTATTCCAACCAAGGGTAGCTGTAATTTCCAACATGGCCCCAACAGCTTGCGGGGAAGACCTATTACGGGAGTCTTAAACCCGAATGATGAAGGATGGCCGCTTCTATTGAGCGCAGCGGCCAAATCGCCCCCGTCGGATTGACGGAGGCGACGGTGTACAGGCAACTTTTATGCGTGCTTGGTGATGAAGTCGACCGCGTCTTGAACGGTTCGAATCTTTTCGGTCTCTTCGTCCGGAATGTCAATTTCGAACGCTTCTTCAAATGCGAGGACAAGCTCGACCAAGCCGAGTGAGTCTGCGCCCAAGTCGTCGATGAAAGAAGACTCAGCCTTGATGTCTGCTTCCTCAACATCGAGTTGTTCTTTGATGATTTCTTTTACTTTATTCAGAACTTCGCTCTCTGACATAATTTTATCCTCCAAACGCCCACCGTGGCGGGCCCAATCGAATAGGTGGGTTTTTGATTAAGATAACGCCCGAAGGCGTATTACATATACATTCCAC
>JAKVCH010000549.1 GCA_022447485.1 Polyangiaceae bacterium
GATGAATGCCACCTCTGCTTTAATTGTGAGGTGTCGTGTCCGGAAGACGTAATTAAATTCAAGTTCTTTCCCGGACGACGAAGTACGCAGACAGGACCGGCTTTGGAACGGCGAACAGCCTTAGCTGGCATGGCGGCAGGGCTTGTGGCCGTGCCGGCTTTGAGGATTGGTGATTGGCCAGATGGGGCCTACTCGCCCAAAGTGATTCGCCCTCCGGGCTCCGTACCCGAACGTGAGTTTCTTGAGCGCTGCATTCGTTGTGCTGAGTGCATGAAGGTGTGTCCGAATAATGCATTGCATCCAGCAGCGGTGGAGGCGGGGCTCGAGGGGATCTGGACGCCGATTGTGATTCCACGCATTGGCTATTGTGAGCAGTCGTGCGTGCTCTGCGGCGATGTCTGTCCTACAGGTGCGATTCAAAAAATTGACGAAAGCGACCGCTTGGGCACGAATGGCCCCCCGATAGTAATGGGCACTGCATTTTTTGATCGCGGTCGCTGTCTTCCTTGGGCAATGGCAACTCCTTGCACCGTTTGCGAGGAATTTTGCCCGACGTCACCGAAGGCAATTTGGGTGGAAGAAGTAGAAGTCCCTCGGCGCATTGGCGTCGCCCAAGGTGGAGATGAAACCGCCGTGGAAATGGTGAAAGTCAAACGACCTCACTTGGACCCGGAGCAATGCATCGGCTGTGGAGCCTGCGAAAAGGTGTGTCCGGTTGTCGACCAGCCTGCGGTTTATGTGACCAGCGCCGGTGAGTCGCGTTCCAAAACGAATCTGATCTTGCTGGAGAATACCTCTTACACCTAAAGAGCCTTGGAATTTTCCGTAGGTATTGATCTTGGGGCTAGGGAGAGGGAGTCACAGCCCGACGGGGCTAGCCAAATCGCCGTGTTTCGAAAAAAGTGACGCTTTGTCCTTGCACTGGCCCCTTTTCCCGCACGATGATGCAGCTGTGGAAATTGCCCAAGGTCGAGAAAAAGCTGGCAAGGTGGCTTCGTGGTTGATTGAGAAAGGCCGGCCTGACGAAGCTGTGGGGCTTTTGGTGGCGTGGGCTGCCCATGGGCCGAACGATCCCGCTGGTCAAGATTTGATGGCTCAGGCTTTGCGCGTCGATCCGAGTAGCCACCTTGCTCAGCAAGCTTTTGAGCGGATGGAGGGGATTGCTGGAGACCATCGTGAATTAGAAGGAGCTTTTCTCTCTTTCGGACCAGACTTTCTATCTGGTGTCGAAAAGGAAATGCGCAAGCCCAGTTTTCGGCGGGCGCAAATGGGCTTCAACAATAATATTAAGTTCAAAAATACCGTCTTTCACGTGCAGACCGAAGATAGTTGTCTCGACTCTCCCCATATTATTACTCATTTATTTGCTGATGGTGGGAGGGTCATCAAAAGCCATAAGAGAAGCTACGAAAAAGAAGTAGCTCGTGACGACATCACGGAATATGTGCGTGGTCTGATGAAGAGTCAGCACTTAGAAGTTGTGATGAAGTTACGTGATGGCAGCTTCGATCGCATCATCTCCGGCGAGGAAATCGGTGGGATGCAAGTGTTGAGTGAGCCGCCGAATGTCGACATTCTCAAGCTCAAGAAGAAGTCGAAAGAGAAAGCGGCTCAGCAGGCCACTGGAGGTAGTCAAGGCGCAGGAGCCAGTCGGGGCGCAGGGGCTGCAGCCGCTGCAGTGGCTTCGCCTCCAGCTGGAGCGAACCCAGCACCAGGACTTGAACAGGGTGCATCACTGCCCCAAGGAGCTGCTCGTGCTCAAGATAAGAGCCATGCTGCTTCCGGGACTTCGGCCGCCAATCAAGTGCTGTTTCAGCTTCATGTTTTACGCAGCTTAAGTGGCGGCCCTGAATCGTATTCTCCTCCAGGAACCTCGGCGACGATAGGAGCCAAAGGTGCAATCGCTCTCGAAGGGGAGCGTTTTTCTGCGCCAGAAGAAGCTCTCCTGAGCCTGCGGGAAGATAAACTGTATTTAGAAGACCTCGATGCCGGCAATGGCGTGTTTTTAAGGGTGAACGGCTCGGTCGAGCTGGAGATGGGTGATGAATTCATCGTCGGCGATCAGCTCTTGAAAGTGCAAAAGAATCCAGTTCCAGACGATGGTCCTGCACCCGATCCCACCTACTTTTACTCCTCTCCCAAGTGGCCTTCTTCTTTTCGGGTGGTCCAGGCCTTCGAAGGAGGCGTTTCCGGAGCGAGCGCGGTGGCCCGCGGGAATGCATTGCAGGTCGGAGCGGCGGTGGGAGATTTGCTCTTTCCCGATGATCCTTTGGTCTCGGAGCAGCATTGTCTGATTGAAGAGCAGGCCGGCACCGTCGTCTTAACTGATATCGGTTCAAGGACGGGGGTGTTCGTTCGGGTGCGAGGTGAGCAGGTGATTCACAACGGCGACGAACTTCTTGTCGGCAGAACGAGATTGGTGGTCGATACCTCGTCCGCTTCAGGCGCCTGAAAGAGAAAGGCTGCTGTGTCAGTTCCCTCGAGCTGACTATGCAAGCGCCGTCTCCGCGAGCGCCTTCTCCGAGACTTTCCTATCAACCTCCTTGGGTCTGGTTCTTGTCCGGTGACTGATGTTTTGTCTGGATGAAGACA
>JAKVCH010000055.1 GCA_022447485.1 Polyangiaceae bacterium
CTTAAACCGCCCTTCACATCAACAGACTAGCCGAAAATATGCGGTAACTCCCCAAAAAATTCGGGCCCTCTCTGAAAACTGGGCCAAATGGAGTGCAGACTGCTAGGCCCAATCGTCTATGGACCCAATCCTTCGTTCCACCGTTTGGCTACAGAGAGCGGCAGTACGCTCGATGGGCTTTTTCGGCGCGGCGTTGATGGCTGCCTATTTGGTTTGGTGGGCAAGTGGCACTCCACCCCAATGGCTCACCTGGACCATGAGCGCTCTTTTTCTGCTCTTTCTTTGGCGTGGCCTGAAAGGTCTGAGCACGGAGGTTGAGCCTGAGGCGCGGGCCTTTCGCAATTTGGGGATTTTTAGTGCGCTAATCGTCGGGGCATACGCTCTTATCTTGAGAGCCCCCGGGGGAATGACGGGCCCTTACTATCCATTTGTTTTTATTGTTTTGATGGTGGCCGCTGCCTACGGGCGTCCTGCGGTCGGCTTTGGCGTCGCGCTCTTTGCGGCCTTCCTTGAGTTGGCGATTCGCATTGTCGCCTGGGAGGAAAATGACATCTTTGCCCTAGGCGCGAGGCTTTCATTTCTTTTGGCCTTTGCCGGGCTCAACTTTCTTCTCTTTCGAGCCGAGATCGCCAGGGTCAGACGGATCTCCCAGAAAAAGATCACTGGAGAATTAGAGAGAATCGAGGACGCGGCCCGGGCTTTTCGATTGTCCGGTGGCACGGAAGGCTCAGAAGAGCAGGCCACATCTTCAGCCGTGGGTGAAGTGCAGCGCGGAGCTCAATTTGCCCTTCGCATGTTAGCAAACTCCTTAGATCTGCGGACAGCTGCGATTTTAGCCTTCGATGGAAAGAACTCTTTGAAGGTATTTGATGCGATTTCGAGCTGTTCTCTGAAGAGTGCCCGCATCTCTGCCCAAAATGGTGTGATCGCCATAGCGCTGGACCGCCGAGAGCCCCTGTGTGTCTACGGGCAGAGGGCCGCTACCCACCTTCCCTTGTACCAAGATGCCCAGGTGGTCGGGAGTCTCTGTGTCGTGCCTGTCTACGAAGAAGATGCACCACGAGCAGTGCTGGTGGTCGACCGCGAAGAAGAAGTAGCTTTTGACGAAAAGACTATCGAGAGTCTCAAGTCTGCTGCGCAATTTTTAGTACAAGGAATTCAAAATGAGCGGGTATTCACCGCTCTCGAGCGGGCCAGCCGAGAACAAGGAAAGTTATACCGAGCGGCTTCGGCTTTAGGTGCGGCTTCCACTGAAGCCGATGTGATTGAGATAGGTGTCGAGTCGGCGCGAGAAGTAGCCGCCTTTGATTTTGCTGCCGTCACTCTCTTTCAACGTAAGGGTGGCTTGCACGAAATCTGTGCGGTGAGCGGCGTTGGAGCAGATGCGCTGATCGGAAAGTCATTTCGTCAAAATGCAGGGCTGGTCTCGATGGCCGTGGCGAATCGTCAGGCTCTTCCCTGGCGCGGTGATTATGAGCCAGCTAAGCAACTCGTCTTTGCTCGAGGGTATGAACCGCCTGCGATGCCCTCCTTACTGGTGCTGCCTTTGATTGCTCAGGAGCGAGTGTTGGGAACATTGGTTCTCGGGAGCCAACAACGACGAGCCTTTCGAGAGAGCGTTCGTCCTGCTCTCGAGATCCTCGCAAGTCATATGGCGATTTCATTATCGAATGCCAGAATGCTCAAAACGCTGGAGGAGCAGGCCACGACTGACGGTATGACCGGCTTATTGAATAAGCGTACTCTGATTGAGGACGCCCAGAGGCGCATTAAGAGTGCGGAGAGATTTAAGAAGCCGCTCAGCCTTTTGGTGACAGATATCGATCACTTCAAGAGAGTGAATGATACCTATGGCCACGATATTGGAGATATTGTGATCAAGGGTCTTGGAGACGTATTACGCAGAGTGAAGCGTGATACTGATGTCGTCGGGCGCTTTGGTGGTGAAGAATTTGTGATCGTATGCGAGCAGACCGACGAGGATGGCGCACGACAATTAGCCGAGCGCATACGACGAGAGTTAGAAACGACTTCCTTTCAGACGCCGCTGGGACCTCTTTCCGTGACCGGCTCTGTTGGTGTTGCCACTTTCCCCGCCGCTGGACGTGATTATGAGACTCTCTTCAAGGCCTGTGATGAGGCTCTCTACGTGTCAAAGCGCAGTGGGCGGAATCAAGTCAATGTGTGGACGCCGCGTCTGAAGCAGCAGAGCAGTACTCAAGCTAGTGCCTAGCTATTCGAGCTAGAACGGGCCTTTTTTGGCTCGTCCTTCGACGACCTTGCTCAACCAACCAAATGAAAGTCCATGCCGGCGGCTTGGGCGGCAGCACCGTCCGCATCTTCACGATCACCTATCACCAGGCAATCGCTTGCGCTTTGGTCTAATTCCCGGGCGGCGATAAGCAAGCTATCAGGAGCGGGTTTCAGTCGACGGACCTCTGGGTGTTCGCCGCTTGTGACGACCACATCAAAAAGACTTCTAATTTCTAGGGCTTCTAATTTCTCTTCTGCAGGATAATCGCTGACTACAGCTGTTTTCCCGCCGCGTCGACGAAAACCCTCGATGGCGCGAATTAGTTCAGGACGGCGCGCCCTCTTGAGCCACTTTCCCGGTCTCTCTAGCATCCACTCTCTGACGATTTTCTCCACATCTTCCTCTTTGGATCGTGAGGAGAGGGCAGTTCGGCGAATTTGTTCTGCAAAGGGAGAGGGGTCGTAAGAACGCTCGGGCTCGGATTGTAATTCTACCCGCAATTCCTCATGAATTTGCCGAAATGATTTCAGCGTGTTGATGCGGTGTAGTCCAGCCAAGGCGAGCTCCGCAGCCATGGTTAATTTGACGAGCTGAGATCGGTAGAGCGTTCCGTCGAGGTCGACGAGCCACGCTCGATACTCTTTTGACGCGCGTCGGTAATCGTTTGCTTTCATTGATTCAGGTGAGACTGTTGCAGGAGGTTGAGCTGTGGAATTTGCAGATGAAGAGCTCTTGCGAGATCGAGAGTTCGCTCCAAACGTCTTGGAGCGCTTCGCCCAGCGCAGCCATGATCGGGATCTGCTTGAAGAGCTTTTTGGAGGTCAGTCCAGAGAAGGTTGGGTTGAATTGGCGTTGTTGGATGGGTACGAGCGAAGGCTGCTTTTTCCAGATGCAAGACTTCGTCGAAGATCTTCTTTAAGGTGCCTTGCTGAGCGTCCAATAAGCTCGCTGCAGTTTTAGCTCCAGCTAAACCAGCGAAATTGAGGCAAAGGATATAGAGGTTCTTGAGAATCAGTTCATGGATAAGCTTTGCCTCATCGTGTTCGGGGAGCTCTCGAGCGTCCAGATCGAGCGTCTTGAGTGCGTTGTGGACAATTGGGGCGAGAGGGCCAGAGATGACACTAGGTAAGACAATATGGGGAGCTTTTTTTCCTTTTTTCTCGAACCAAATAATTGCCAAAGTGGGGTTGAGTTGCAGGTCGCTCCACTGTTCTGGCCTGAGCTCGTTTTGAATCAGCAGGACTCTGCCCGAAGCTTCTGGAGGCAGCTCTTTGAGGACATCTTGCAGATCGTCTTCTCCGACCGCCACAAGCCAGATGGGCGGACGGTTGGCGTTGGAAGGCTGCAGTGCTCTGGCGGCATGGGCGGCGTCAGCGATGGAGTCCTGTCTGCGCACAGGGAGAACGACGCAGCCTGAGAGGAGGAAGGCCTCGGAGAATAAGCGTCCGAGCTGGCCTAAGCCAATGGTGATGACGATTTCTTTCACTGAGTGAAGGCTACAGGCATTTCAGAGGAGTCGAAATGCGATCTCGATGGGGCGCTTTTTCGCGCTGCATGGTATTCGGGTCTCATGGCTGTTCGCTCAAGCGCTATTTTCGAAGCATTGGAAAAGATTGCACCTCTTCGTTTCGCCGAACCTTGGGACAACGTGGGGTTGATTCTCGCGCCTCGCGACTCTCAAGATTTTCATCGGGTTTTTTTGACGATCGACCTAACGGCAGAGACTCTTCAGGAGTGTTTAGACGAGGAGGCTGATTTTTGCATCGCCTATCATCCACCGGTCTTTTCTGGTCTGAAGCGACTGCGTTTGAGTGAGCCCGAGGAAAGCGTTGCTGTGCGGGCTCTCTGCAGCGGTTTAACCGTCTATTCGCCTCATACCGCTCTTGATGCTTGCGCTGGTGGAATGAATGATTGGCTCGCGCAAGCTCTTGGTCCTGGCGAGAGTTGTCCGATTGCGCCTTCCCCAGAAAATTCAAACCTAGGAGGGGGGCGTCTCGTTCAACTGAATACGCCTGTGAGACTAGAGCAAGCACTTGATTTGGTGAAGGAATATTTGGGATTAGGACACTTACGACTGGCAAGAGGAGTGAATCATCAGCCAGATCAGATGATTCGTTCGTTAGCCGTTTGTCCGGGAGCTGGAGGCAGTCTTTTTGAACAAGTACAGCACGCTGATCTATTTCTCACCGGAGAAATGCGTCATCACGACGTTCTTGGGCGGCAGAGAAAAAACTCTTCGGTGATCTTGACTGATCATACAAATACGGAGCGGGGTTACTTGCCACGCTTGAAAGAGAGGCTTCAGTCGGAACTCCCAGGGCTGGAAGTGGTCGTGTCGAAGACCGATGCAGATCCTTTGCGCGTGGTTTGAGGCCGAAGATAGGAGGGTGCCGTCGCATTAGATGAGTTGACTTCTCCTTGTTTTCTCGAACTAATCTATCTTGCGTGGTCGTCGGTTTCTGTGCCGCGAGGGCGCCCAAAGATTTTGGATCCAGGCGGCACGGAGCGCACGAGCCAGACATTACCGCCGATGGTGGAATCTTCGCCGACGATAGTGTCGCCGCCTAAAATGGTGGCTCCGGAGTAGATAGTCACGCGATCCTTGATTGTTGGGTGACGCTTAGGGCGAGCCGTTCGTTCTTCTTCTAGTGCCCGACGAGTACTGAGGGCTCCAAGGGTGACACCTTGATAGAGCTTGACGTCATCACCAATTACAGCCGTTTCTCCAACCACTATTCCTGTGCCGTGATCGATAAAGAGGCGACGTCCAATCGTTGCTCCAGGATTAATATCAATACCCGTACGGCTATGGGCGTATTCGCTCAGAATCCTGGGTATCATTGGTACGCCATTTGTGTAGAGAACATGGGCGACCCGGTAGGCGGTAATGGCCACGAGGGTAGGATAGCTAAAGACGACCTCTTCAACGGAATGAGCCGCTGGATCGTTATGAAATGCGGCAAGAGCATCTTCGTTGAGCATCTCACGCAGTCTTGGCAGTGATGAGAAGAGTTGGGTGGCCGCTTGGTGGGCAAATGCAGCATCGGCGGGGGCCGCCATTCTACCTTGACTCGATTCGTAGGTGACTGCTCGGTGAATTTGCTCGCAAAGCAATTCATAAGCCGGATAGACGCATTCACTGATAGCGTAGCGGAGATTGGAGCGATTCAGAGGTCGAGTGGAGTAAAATCCAAGATAAACCAGGGGCGCGATATTTTCGAAGGCATGAATCACGGCTCGCTTATTTGGCAATGCCGCACTTTCCAGGTTGTTGATCGCGAAATCGCTCTCGTAGCTTTGAGCAATTGCGTTAATTGCCTCTTCTATATCTCTTGATTCTTGAGACGATTCGACCATGGGGTGATCATCGATCATTCTGGCTGCCTTTGCCCAGTTTCTTACCAGTATTTTCTTGCTCAACTGAAGAAATTGGCTGGATATCTTCCCTCTTTTAATTTTTGAGTTCCAGGCCCATCACTCTGTTGAATCCCCAGGTTGAGCGTTTTTTTGAGGCGGTAGAGAGACCGACTCTTGAAGGGTTGGTTCTGCTGGAGGGTGCTTTTTCAGACCCGTCAACAAAGCAGAGCGGACGGCTTTTGCTGTCAGCTGACTATCGATGAGCGACTCGAGTTTCTCTCGCTCGGTCTCGCTGCCGTGCTGGTCGATAAACGCGCTGGCAAGTTCGAGGGCGTTGAGCATTTGTTCGCTGCCGCCGAGACTATGATGAAGGGAAATAAATTGGAGCACGCTGGCCACTTGAGCCGGACCGCCACGTTTTTTGATTGTTGTCATCATGTCGAACACCGTGGAGTCCGAGAGTGCTTGTACGAAAAGCCATGGCGTCAGTGCTTGAGCTGTGTGGGGATTATTCATGCCATCTAAGGCCTGACCGATAGCTCCAATCGGAGGGAGCCGACGATGGCTTGGTTTGACGAGAGGCGATGAAGTCGAGGCCAAACTTGCCTTTTCTGGGCTCTTTGGCTCCTCTTGCCATTCGTCTTCGTCTTCGCGCTCCACCCAATCTTCTTCGGGGCCCTCATTTTTCTCTTCAACATTTTTCGCTGCCGTATTTTCCTCTTGAAGAGGTGGGGCAAGGGCAGGTAGTTCGCCACATTGTGCTCTCCATTCAGACAGGCGACCTTCACAGACCTGATCGTTCGCTAAGCAGCCGTGAGTGGGCGGTGTACTGCAGGGTGATGTAATAGCGACAGGTAGTTCTTTCAGAGCAGCGAGCAATAGTTCAGCGCCGTCTCTGCGCTGTGATAGGAACTTGGCTGCGAGCCCACGTAGGCGAGGGCTCGTCGCTGGAGCTCGGTTGACGTCCAGGAGTAGTTGCGTGAATTCGCTCCCAGGGCGAGCAGCCACTTTTTGAAGAATAACACGCTGCAGGGGCAGCATGTCGGAGCCCGTGAGTGTCAATGCCGCATTGACTTGTTTCACAAGAGGTTCACTGACAGCGTTGGCCGGGCGATTGAGTGCTGAGACGGCGCAGGCTCGAAGGTGTGAGGGCAAAGTACCCAAGAGCTCTTGAGAGCCATCCTGCCACGATACCTGCATGATTTCGCCGGTTTCAAGGCAGAGAGTTAATGCCTGATTCGTGGCATCGGCGCCGCTAATACTATGAGAAAAGTGAGAGACCCAATTTAAGTCGTTCGACTTGACGTCAAAACTGGCCACCAGGTCAAAATACGTTGCTGCATAACTTTGGTAGGCAAAGCCGCCAACTCCGTCCTCCCAGGTAGGTTCGGCGAGAATGTCAATTGGTTGATGACGAGCGGGTCGAGGTAAAGAGCCATCGCGTGGCCAACCAGGTTCGCCCGGTAATTCTGGCGGTGAGAGCCGCAAAGACGCGGCCGACGGGTGATCGACTAAGCGTTGGTCAAGGTGCTGCACTCCTCGACCCCAGACGAAGATATCAGCCTGATGGGTGCTGATGCGATGAATGCCGTCTCGTACCAAAATCTTTCCCAGTGCTTTGCCATCCTTTAACTGAAAGGCGCTGATGTATTGGCGCGACCAGGGCACGAGCCCAATACCGCCTTGAGCAGCGGGCGTACCTAAGCGTGATTTTGTTTGGGCCCGGTGCAGCACTTTTCCTTTTTGGTCGGTAACAACTAATTCGTCTGCCAAGGAATGGTGAGGATCGACAAGCAGAAAAATACTGTACTCACCGTCCGATCCGATTCCCTCAAGGCGTTTATTCTCGGCGGAGAAGCGAAAGCGTTCCGTACCTGTTCGGAGGTCCAAGACATAGACGTGCTGGTCTGACGAGAAGGCGACTCCATCACCAATAATACTCGGCAATACATTGGTTGGTGTGTCAAATGTCCAGACGGTTCCACCTGGAAGAGTTTGACCAACCAGGCCTCGACCCGTGACGCCAACCACTGCAGCGACTTCTTCAGGTGCCTGGCTGCCCTCGAGTTGATGGAGGACCTCGGTCGCTTCAACGCCACCATCCCATTGCCACCCTTCCTCGAATTGCTGATTGAGTTTGGCGCTGGCGCAGCCGCTGAGCTCAAGACAGGCGAATATCAACCCGCAGGAGAGCTGCCGACGAAAGGAGGGGCTTTTATTGTTAGGGTTCACGGAAAGGTCCTGCTGATGAGAAAGTTGTTTCAGGTAGAAGCTCTGGCTCTCTGCGACTCGTCGGAGAGGAAGCGGCATGAACTGATTCGATAGGGCAGATTTTTCTGGGGTGGAAGTAGATTCGCGGACGGATTTTCCTCAAGCGAGCCGAAGAAAAGTGGACGATCCGGAAGAGGAGCCCTATGCCTTGAGTAAATCATGGTAAATTCTAGCCACTTAGACAGATTGGGGATCCACTCAGCTGATTGGCCTGCATGGATTCAAGTGGAGACGGACTTGCCTGCACCGCCCCCAATAGCATTGCGGCCGATCAAAATAGAGTCGGAGGCTGCTCCCGGATATCTATCGATTCGGCGTTCCGTTTTAAGGGTAGAAGGCGATCGACGTGAGTGGCCAGAGATTTGTTATGATGAGCTGTGGCGGAAGAGTATGGATGCAGCGGTGGTTCTTCCTTATTTTCGCGCTCCAGCAACAAATGAGCTGTTTATTATCTTGCGGAGTGCCCAGCGACCACCGGTCGAATTAAGAGCAGCACCGGGAGTGATTACTTTCGATGAAGAATACCGCGGCTTATGGGAGATCCCGGCGGGTTTGATCGAAGAAAGCGAGCTGACTCTAGAAGGGTCTCGACGCGCTGCGGCGCGCGAATTAGCCGAAGAAGCAGGTCTATTCTTTGTCGATTCTGAATTGGAAAGGTTGGGTCATTCGACTTTTCCTTGTCCCGGCGCCATCGCCGAGCGGCAATTTTTCTATGCAGTGGAATTGAAATTCGCCCGACGGTTGCAGGAAAGTGACTCCGGGTGCCAGCAAAAGGAGCTGGTTACGAAAAACTTTTCAGCGAGTGAACCCAGCCTGGATGGTTCTGTGCTGGAGGCTTTAGGAAGAGTCATCGCCGTACCTTTCGAGGCAGCATTAACTGCTGCAGATAAAGGTCTTTTACCTGATGCAAAGACGGAGCTGGCGCTCAGGCGTTTTCAAGGGCATCGTTTCGCTGTGAGCAAGGAGAGCGATGGATGCTGAGAGTCGCTGGTCGTAAACAGAGCCGGGCCCATCTTCCGGAGCCCGCGCGGCGAGTGATTGTGGTGGCCAAGCGGTCGAGTTTGTCCATGCTGTCCGCAGGGGAAGTCGATGCCCGTGCCAAGCGCTTGTTGAACTCTGGTGATGCGACGGTCAAGAAGTGGAAGCCTGCACATATCCAACACTTGAAGACCTTAGAGCTGGTGGAAAGCACCCTGCGCAAGACGGGTGCAGAAGTGCTGGTCTTACATGGTTCCCAGGCAGCATTTGATACAAGAGATGTTGACTTGGTGGTGACAGTCGGAGGTGATGGCACCCTATTAGCGGCCTCTCATAACGTGAAAGACACTCCGATTTTAGGTGTGAATAGCGCACCTCGCTACAGCGTCGGCTTTTTCTGTGCGGCGCGGGGGCGTCAGGTTCCGAGCTTGTTGCGACGGGCCGTGATTGGCGACGTGCAGGCTATCAGTTTGCAGCGCATGGCGGTTCGGGTGAATGGGCAACTTCGATCGCAGCGCATTTTGAATGAGGCATTGTTTTGCCACGCAGAACCGGCTGCTACTTCACGCTACATTCTTCAATTAGGGCGGCGCCGCGAAGAGCAGCGTTCCAGCGGCATTTGGATTAGTACGGCGGCTGGTTCGACGGCTGCCGTTCGCTCGGCAGGGGGAAAGGTGCTGCCGCTGACGTCGTCGAGATTACAACTTGTGGTTCGAGAGCCCTATGCTGCCCATGGCAAAGACTATCGTCTCTTAAAAGAGACCTTACCCGGCAAAGAAAGACTACGAATTTTCAACAAGATGCATCTAGCCGAGATCTATCTGGATGGTCCCTATAGAAAGCTGCCCGTGCGATTAGGTGAGGAAGTCAGCTTTGAGCGAAGTGACCAACCGCTGCATGTGCTGGGCCTTGATGCGCGTCGGCACCGCGATTCAAAAGGTTAAAGCGTTCAGCGTAGCGAGATTACGTTTCGTAGCAGCGAAGGAAAGAAGACGATGAGACAAGAGGGGTTTCGAGCTGTGGTTTTGGGTGCGACAGGTCTGGTGGGCAGGGATCTTGTCGCTCAGCTCTTGCTCGATGAAAAAGTGGAGAGCGTGACGACAATTGTCCGCCGAGCGAGTGGAAGAGAACATTCCAAATTGCGCGAACATCTCGTTGATTTCGAAGACCAATCTTGGACTGATTTGGTTCAGGGTGACCTGCTTTTCAGTGCCCTGGGCACCACGCTCCGGGTTGCTGGTTCCCAGTCCGCTCAACGCCGGGTTGATCTGGATTACCAGCAATGGGCTGCAGAGGCCGGAGCCAGACAGGGTATCAAAGCTTATGCTCTCGTTTCCTCAACGGGGGCCGATGAGCGATCGTCTTTTTTTATCCGCGTATGAAGGGCGAGTTAGATGCGAAAGTGCAACGATTGCCCATCCCACGGAAGCTGATTTTGCGCCCGAGCTTTCTCGATGGTCAGAGAAAAGAGGTGAGGCAGGGGGAGCGGTTGGGATTAGCTCTTTTCCGGCACCTTCCGGCGTGGTCGAGCCTTGCAAAAATTCGTCCTGTGAAGAGTTCCTCGGTGGCTCAAGTGGCCCGTGAACAGGCGATTGCGGCCTTAATAGAGCTGCCTGATGTTTCTGATCAGGAATTGGCTCGTTTATCAGAGACGCGCATTATCGAAGCAGCAGAAATTTTTGAATTAGTTCCTCCCGACGAAAAAAAAACGCCCTGACCTTGACGGTCGGGCGTCTTTTGGAGCTGGCTCAAGAAGACCTTGAGCCGCCAGTCACGATTAGAACTTTTGGTTGAAAGCCTTCGTGCCTGCGTATTCTGCAGCGTTCTCCAACTCTTCAGCAATACGAAGAAGTTGGTTGTACTTAGCAATACGGTCGGTACGGCTGAGAGAACCGGTCTTAATTTGACCAGCATTGGTCGCCACGGCGAGGTCTGCGATGAAAGTATCGGCGGTCTCACCAGAACGATGGGAGATAACGGCAGTGTACTGATTCTTATGAGCTAAACGGATAGCGTCGAGGGTTTCAGTCACCGTACCAATCTGGTTGAGCTTGATCAGGATTGAGTTCGCAATTCCTTCCTCGATACCACGGCCGAGTTTGGTGATATTGGTGACGAAGAGGTCGTCGCCCACAAGCTGGCACTTATCGCCAACCTTATCTGTGAGCATCTTCCAGCCCTCCCAATCATTTTCGTCGAGACCATCTTCAATGCTGACGATTGGGAATTTCTCGACGAGTTTAGCCAACTCCTCCACGAGTGCCGCGTTGTCGATCTGCTGACCATCGAAGGTGTATTTCTTGCTCTCGCGGTCGTAGTACTCACTAATCGCGCAATCGAGAGCAAGGGAAACTTGCTCGCCGGGCTTGTAACCAGCTGCTTCAATTGCCTCAATGATCTTTGCAAGAGCGTCTTCATTCTTGCTCAGCTTCGGCGCGAATCCACCTTCATCGCCGACTGCTGTTGTGTAGCCGTCTTTGGCGAGGATCTTCTTCAGGTTGTGGAAGATCTCTGCGCCGCAACGTAGGGCATCAGAAAACTTGTCGAAGCCATGAGGAACAAGCATGAACTCTTGAATTTCCATGCCGCTATCAGCGTGCTTTCCACCGTTGATGACATTCATCATTGGCGTAGGCAGAACTCGCGCTTGAATCCCTCCGAGGTAGCGCCAGAGAGGAAGGTCGACGGCGTCTGCTGCTGCTCGTGCTACGGCCATGGAGACGCCGAGAATAGCATTGGCACCCATCGTGCCTTTATTCGGTGTGCCATCGAGCTCGATCAGAGCTGCATCAATCGCGGGCTGATCGAGAGAGTTGAGGCCGAGAATAGCTGGTCCTAGTTTTTCGTTCACGTTTTGAACGGCTTGCTGCACACCCTTGCCGAGGAAACGGCTCTTGTCGCCGTCACGGAGCTCAACGGCTTCGTGCTCACCGGTGGATGCTCCGCTTGGA
>JAKVCH010000550.1 GCA_022447485.1 Polyangiaceae bacterium
AAGACAGGGTAAATGTAGATTTTTCCTCTTTGACTGAGCTCGGCGCTTTTTTCAACGTCGCAGTAGGTGGCGAAGGTATTGCGCAGATTGACCTCTCAGGCTTGAGGACGGCCGACGATGCTTTGTTGCAATTTACAGGCCCCTACGAGGAAAACACAGAAATTGAATCGCCTCCTGTCGAGCAGCCGTTGAATGAACGGAACGGCATCGACTTGGCGAGTCTGGAGACTGTCAAGAACCTGACGATTTCGATCGTGAACGCCTACTCTCAGAATATTGTTCTACCGCTTCTCAACGAAGTCAGCTGTGACTTTGCTATCCTTATCGACGGCATGGGAGCCAACGAATTTGTCTTCCCTATTCTTTCGCAAATAGGCCAAGGCGATTGCAGCGATAATCACGACTCAACCGGAAGTTTCGCCTACCAAGGATTCGGCGATATCTTAAGTGTTCTTCGTCTGCCCCAGTTAGAGTCGGTCCAGGCTATTTCAATCCAAACAACCTCAAGCGCCGATAGAATTTCTATCGGAACAGAGTTGACCGATAGGACGTTGACGCCAGATAGTTTCGACATTTCTGCTCATGTAACAGAACTTGATATTTCGAATATCGAATCTGTCGGACAAGCGATTAATTATTGCATCAACCGGAGCTCGCTTGAGCTCCCCCTCGATAATAAAGATAGTTTAGAAAACGGCGGCACTGACACCGGAGGCGGGGTCTTTCCGCCTCTAAATGGCTTGGGCGGCGCCGGAGGGGGTCTGGGCAGCGATGACCCCTTCTTCTGTTCCGAGTATGATCGCCTGGTTGGGGCGAGTTCATTCATCGATGCAGGCTCTTGCAATTGCGGTATCGTTGAGCAGATCGATCTGTAAAAGGCCTAACTATCCCTAAGCAGCCGCCATTCTAGGTCGTTTTTTTGCTCTTCTGGAAAAGAGGGTGAGCGAGAACAGCAGCTTCGTCCAGATCTCTCATGAAGAGCAAAGCTGCCACCCGATCTGCATGTGGACGGTACACAATACATGAATCAAAAGTGATCTCTCGGCTCGAATACAGAGGTAGATGAAGAAGTTCCTGCGCACCTTCGAGCATCAGGGCTCGACTGAAACCTGCCCAATTGGTGATTAATACTGGCTTACTTTTTGCCATAGCGGGGCCCTTCGGTAGAGAGATCTTCTTTGACTGCTGAGCAAGATCACTCACGAGCAAGCGTATGTTCTGACTCTGACTCGACGTAACAGAATCAATCACGAGTAGCTCTTCGTAATTGCCAGCATCGTTTTCGTTAATTCCAGAGATTCGCCCTCGAAAATTGACCGCCATAATTAAGGCATTTGATCCACAAAGCTGAGCATAGCTGGAACTCAGAATGTCATTGGTCGACAGGAAAGGAACCATGGTGCTTTCCTTCGCTGCTTGTTTCTGCAACTGCACATAGTCATCGTTCAACTCAAAACTGCGGATGCGCATCTTTTTCCACGAAAAGGCGCAACGAAATGCCCAAAATATCATTCGTGGATGAAACATAAAGCGCGAGTTTTCTCTGGGTATTATCTCAGCAACCGTGCTTATTTCACCTCTACGCAAAACCTGAAGGGAATGAATCTCAGTGTCACTCGAGAGCATATTAAATATTTTATAGAAGGTATGCCCGTCACCAACTAGATGGCTCAAAGAAAACATGAGCAAAAAATGTTCCTCGTCGATTTGTAAAATGCTCAGCTTTGCGAGCCGATCTCTTTTGCCAAAAAGGCGAAAGGCTTTCTCCACAATATAGGGTTCGCAAGTTTTCAAAATCTCTTCGTAAGGACTTGTTACACTGAGGAGCTTTGGGGCTTTCCCGCGGAAAACCAGCGGAGAGGCGTCTTGTTCGTGTGCACTAAAATTCAAGTAGACTTGGCGCTTTTTTCCTTTTGAAAAACTACCTTTGAGCCCGGGGTGGGCACGAACAATTTTCTTAAAACGCCTCAAAAGCGACTCTATCGCCTCTTCTTGGTTTTCGCTTTGAAAAAGACTGCAAGCAGAGATCCCTGCCTTGAATCTCATGAGTTTGCTCTCTAGTTCATTCAAAGCAATGGATTGCTCTGCCGATATGCCTGGTTTCGCCATGACAAATGCTCTCATGGGCGTAGCGAACGGACCAGACCCAACTTGCAAGTTTACTTGTCGCTAGCGTTCCACCAAGAGAGGCCACGACGCATCAGGCTACGCTCAGATTCAGCTCAACATTTTACGAGACGTTCGCTATTTCGCAAATACAGACCCCAAGGTCTCGCTGTAGAAGGAACTGCCACCAACTTCTGTCCAGACAAGGAGAAGTTTAAGCCAAGAGGCCGTCAATCGCCGTGGCACCATCGACGAGATCGCTGGGCACCCCAAACGCTTCAGTGATTGTCGCCAGACCGCTTTTATAGGGCGCGCCTCCGCAATCAACATAGCGTCCGCTCGGCGAAGTTTTGAAAATATTCGGCCCGCCGGCGAGGACAAGTCGTGAATCCGCACTGCTATGCCCTACCGCATCACCCATGCCCCTGACCCATGCGATCACTGTTGAATCGAGCAGGGACCCACCTGTCTCCGGATCGGGCGTA
>JAKVCH010000551.1 GCA_022447485.1 Polyangiaceae bacterium
CTCAAACCATCGGGTCTCAGCTGAGTGTCCTTCTTATTCTACCTCCTTATGTGCTTCTTCTGCTTCTCTGTCTCGGAGTCAGTTTGCTCACAGAAGTGACAAGCAACACGGCCACGACCGCACTGCTCATGCCAATCCTTGGGGCTCTCGAAGAGCAAAACGGATTTTCAGCATCAACTTTTATGTTTCCAGCGGCACTGAGCGCAAGCTGTGCTTTCATGTTACCCGCCGCTACAGCCCCGAATGCTATCATCTTTTCGACGGGGGAACTCACTCCGGGTTGGATGGCCAAACGAGGTATTTTCTTGAACCTGATCGCCTCTTTCTTAATCGCGACAGGTTGGTATCTCATGAAGAATGATCTTTAGAGCGCGTCATCTCCGACAATGCTCTGCTCAGGGACCCCCTCAGAGCCAAAGAGATCTTCTAAGTGACGAGAGCAGAGAAGATCTTCTGGATCCAATCGCTTCTTCCAGCCCCCGATAAGCTCAATCCAAGGGGCATGCATCGCTTTTAGTACGTGAGAGTCCGCATGGACCTGTTTACAGAGAGACACCCTCGTACCCGGCACTTTTTCCAGGGAAAAAGCACTCACGCGACGATAAAATTCTTCGATTTGCGGGCGTAATTTTCGTGCTGAACCAGGAATCGTAAAGCTTGATGTCACGACAGCGAGATCAAACGAAGTCTGCCCCATAGAATGAGCGGGATAGGCGCAGGGCTGAAGGAGAACTAAGTCTTGTTGTTCAGCTCTGCTTTCGATGTCTGGAAATTGATCAAGCACCTCAAAATAGGTCTTCATAAAATTTCGAAGTTGTTCCCGAGGAAAAAACCAAGCCTGGTGCATGATGGGCAAACGGCCATCTACTCCGAAGGCACGAGCGAGCCCGTACTTTAGACCACTCCGTGAGCAGACATCGAAAGCTCGGTCATAGCCTCGTTGAAAAAATTGTGCCCCATACCAAGGAGCCCAGCGCTTTGCGCCCATTGAATAGGATTTGCGAACAATCCACTCCGCCACGCGCGGGAAGCGATTGGCGATACCCTGCGCAAAAGCCTGTTGATCTAATTTGTCATCAGTCAAGGGAGCCTGTCCCCCTTGACGAGGCGATCCAAGTGGCAGTTGCTCATCGGCAACCACAGCACCCCATCCACGGTTACCATACATAAAGGCACCGCAACCCTCAGCGAACTTTTCGCTTTCAAACCCGGATTCTACGGCGCGATAAAATTCATCCGCCATCACGGGCCCAGCGTAGAGCGAGTGCACATGCCAAGTTGTGTCTCGAGCAACAGGCTGAAGCAGCAGCTCGAAAGAGCACACCACGCCTAGTGCGCCCATAGCGCCAGGAACAATCGAAAATAATTCTGCACCAACCCCCTCGACTTCCGCCGAACAGAAAACCTCTTCTCCCGTCGGTAAGACCAACTCAAAAGCCCGGATGCCAGAGGCAAAGTATCCAGACATATTATGCACGCAAGCAGCAAAGGCTCCGCCAAGGGTAATCGTATCAGTCGTCGGTGGGTGAAGGACACGATGCTCAGGAAATTGCTGTCGCAAGTCGATAAAGCGGATGCCGGCTCCTGCACGAACCCAGAGGCTACCATCTTCGCCTTCTTCAAGAACTTCGACGTTCCTCTCGAGGGAGCTCACATCCAGCCCAACTGCCCCTTCGACTGGAACAAAGTGCTGACCGAAAGATCGCTGGGCACCAATGGGTATAAACCGCTTTTTCGTGCGCCGCAGATGTTCCAGGGCGCAAATCAGCTCTTCTTTGGTTTGGACTTGAAAGACGTCGACCGGATAGGAGTCAACACTACCTGCGGGCCGTAGTACCTGCTGCATCGCTTGCATAGCGCCCCCATATCACGCGCCCATCTGCAAAGACCAGCAACCAGAGGCTCACAGAGTAGTCGTCCTCCAGATTGACGGGCACTATCAGCAAGGTTCTCGGCCAGCGGGCCAGCTCGCTCAAGGAAGCGCCTCTGGATCAAATTGGAGTCGGAATCATGTATTGATGCGTTTCGAGCTCAGCCCTCCGGTACCCCAAAAATGAATACCGCAGCTGCAATTACTGCCAAGAAAGCAAAAAACCATGACTCCTTTCTATCTTGAGGCCGACGTCTCGCGGCTTCCCAAGCCACGGCTGACTGTAGGCAATAGAAGAGCGCAAAAGCGCGACTTGCTAGCGCAATCACCTGGTTGACATCGCTGGCCACAAGGATGCCTGTACCGACTACCGCCACCAGCACATACGCATGACGTCCATCTAATTTACCATGGGTAAGTTGTCCCAAGAGGCCAACATTACCCACAGAGTCTGCAACAGATGCACTTAGCTGACTTGCTGTCGCACCCAAGGTGAGAGCCCAAGGTAATAATAGGCTAACAAGAGCAGATACAGAAATGATTGCCGCTACGCCGCTTCCCTCGCTTAAGGTCCCTAATAAAGGGGAGAGCAAAAGAAAGAAAATAATGTAGATGAGTCCCGATAGGATTTGAGCTCGACGCATGGTTCGAACCCGCACTTGGGCCGAAAACTCCTTGCCCATAAATCGAGAGGTTTCAAACCCCTGAACAACAATCAAT
>JAKVCH010000552.1 GCA_022447485.1 Polyangiaceae bacterium
AGGGTCCTGGAAATCAGGCGCGAAGGGCTGATCCCATCGCCGCAGGATTTCTCGCCTCGGGCCGGACCCTACCAGGGGCGAAGCCTCGATTCGGGAGATCGTCTAGCGGCGAGCCCGAGCCGATGAGAGTTCAGACACAGAACGCGCGCCTGCTCTGGAAGGAAAGTGCGGGAGTTGGAAAGAAGCGCGGCACCTCTGCCGTCCGAGTCAATATGAGTGTTGTCAACATGCCGTCCAACATCACTCAGCTGCTTGCCTCCTCTGCAAACTCCGGAGGAGGACAAAGCATCCGTTCCGGCAGAAAAAAGTAGATAGGAGCAATCATGATCGCCAGTAATCCAAGCATGTTGTCAGAAAAAGCCTCTTCTCTTTTGAAGCTGGTCGCGATCTTCATTGTCGCAAGCAGCCTTATCGGATGTATCGGGAAGCCATACGAAGAAAACGCGTCTCGCAACGACGTCATCACCATCGGCGATTCAATATTCGATCTAAATGAAGTGATCGAAGAAACCCTCGAGTCCTACGCCGGAGAAACTTTCCGCAACTACACCCAAAGCGGCGCTGAGTTACAGGGCGGGGTCTTTGCCCGTCCCGTTGTGGGTCAATACTCCGATGCACGCTCAACGGACTCGAATATCAGTACGATTGTGATGAACGGTGGGGGGAATGATCTTCTGCTTCCGGCCTACCTTTTTGATCCCTATAAGTGCCGTACGCGCTGGTATCGGCGAAATCTCAGTAAAGCTTGTGCGAATTTGATCGACGACCTGTACGTGACGGCAGTCAACCTGCTGAACGATATGGCGCACGACGGCGTCGATAACGTTATTTGGCTGGGTTATTACGAGCTGCCAGGTCTTAACTCGAACCTCACCAAAGCCTTGAACTATGGCGATGATTTCCTGAGCTATGCATGTGAAGTTTCCTCCAATGCGAACTGTCAGTTTGTTGATCCGAGGGGCACCATTCCTGCGTCACAGGTAAACCGAGACGCTATCCATCCAACTCCTGAAGGCTCCGTGAATTTGGCGAATCAAATCTGGCCCGTGCTGGAGCCTCTCCTCTAGAGCTCCTGAATGTCTCAACTCCCAAAAATTCTCATTGGGGCGGGCATTGGCATCGCGGCCTGGGCGATCCTCGCTTCCCATTGGCCCAACACGGCCACGGAGCATCCAGCTTCGCCGACCAGCTCGGCCCCTGACGCAAATTCAGTCTTGCGTTCTCCTGTGCCGATACCTCCGTATGAGTTGGTAGCGGCAGCCGTAGGCAGAAGCCGCGCCGCGGCAGAGCCGAACGTTGGACAAATGGTTCAGGAGCTCGCCATTGAGCTACGTGAACAACATGGGCATGAAATAGAAAACCTGAGGCTTCAGATCTCCCTGATGGCATTGCGTGATGATTTAATCGCATCCTACCCCGCGCAAGGAGCAGCACTGTTTGACCGCATCCTGAGGTCCGCATTTCCACAGCTTGCCGATCAAATACTGGCCCTTGTCGCCAAAATGGATCGTTATGACTCCTGGCTTTTGAGCAACATACTGGCATTGAATGAGCTCAGCCTGGAGGAGCGGGAAGGAATACTTTGGGCCAAACGCTACGAACTATTCAGCGACGATGCCGATTTAATTTGGGATCTCGAACTTAGCCCCGAAGGTGAGCGTAGAGAATTTATGGAGGCTACGGTTGAGATGCTCGATGCCGCATACGAGACTCCCCTGCTCGATCGCCTATCTCTTTTGACGACAGCGTTTGAAGCGAATTACGCCGGGACATACGAAAGCATGGCTCTAGATTCCCGGGGTCTTATTGCGCAGGTCTTTTTTGGTTTCGACTCAGTGCAAGAAGACCTGACCTCGATGGCCCCAGAGCAACGTCAAGATGAGATAAATGATATTCGTCGCAATATCGGGTTTGACGAGCAGGTCGTAGAAGAGCTCGCAGAGCAGGACCTGATACGTGAGGCCCGATGGCAAAACGGATATGCCTACATGGAAGCTCGCGGAGTGCTGGAAGCTCGCTACGGCCAGAATGCGGTGCCGGAAAGTGAACTGGACTTGCTGCGGGAACAGTATTTCCAACACGAGGCACAGACAATAAAGAGGGAAGAAACGGATATCGGCTTTTACCGATATAACCGACCCAGAGTTTACGGCCGAAACTAGGTCCGCCATCGCGCGCGACTGATGCGGCCCGGATGAAGCGGGCAAAGGGCGAAGAGTCGAATTCTCGGCCTCACGAGCCACCGCTCACTGCACGGACAAACCCGAAGCCTCTCCTGCTGTCGAGGCCGACGAGGTCGTTGGCGAAATGCACTCCCCACGCGCAGCCCCCCTCGGTCGCGTCTCTAGACGACGACCAGTAGAACGACGAGAAGGTGAAGCCGGGAGCCGTCGTGCACGGCCTGGCGGTGCAGTTCGGATACCCGGGCTCGACCAGCGTGAACAACTCGTACGCCGATGGAAGCCGCCACCCGTTCGACCCGCTGAACGCGCCTTCGTTCAAGGTCTTCAGAAACGTCGTGTACGCCGTCCCGTCTTCCCTCCACGGAGAACCCGAACTCCAAGTGTAGGAATT
>JAKVCH010000553.1 GCA_022447485.1 Polyangiaceae bacterium
AAATACTTGTCCGTAGGCAGTGCAGCGTTTTAAGTCCCGCAGAAAGACGTCATCGGAAAAGAAAAAGCCCACCAAGATCTGATGTAAAGGTTTAGTGCTAACCAAAACCACACATCAGGAGTCTCAATGGGCAAGCCTGCATATAGCAAAGTCCGAATCGCTTTGCTTTCACTATTTGACCGAAAGTTCGTTGAGGATCTTGCTATCGAATCCGGCTTTCTCCAGCGCCGTCGCAAGGTTCTGCCGTTTGAGCTTCTGCTCTCAAGCCTTTCTGCGTTTTCCAAGGGACGTGCGGGCACGTTTGCACAAATCTGGCGAGAATACTCAAAGATGACGGGCGTCGATGTGGCCGACAAACCGTTTCACAATCAACTCGTGAAGCCGGAGTTTGAGGTGTTCACTCAAGCAGTCGCCGAAGCGGCGATGAAAAGGCTTAGCTTTAAAGCTTGCCGTGGCCGAAACTCGGCTCTTCGAAAGTTTGACGATATTTTAGTCCAGGACGGAAGCGGATTTTGCGTTCACAATGACCTAAAGGATGAGTTTCCACGCAGGTTCGGCAGCTGGGGTGGTGACGCCGCGCTTGAGGTGCACGCGACGATGTCGCTGCTCACAGATCAACTAACACACGCTTCAATCACTGCCGATTCAGCGCCAGAGCGCCCCCATTTACCCGCACCAGAAGACCTAAAAAACAAGCTCATTTTAGGCGACCGTGGCTACCAAAGCCACGCCTATGGGGTCGCCGTTAAAGAAGCCGGAGGCGATGTTTTGATTCGGTGCCAAACTCCTAATCCACAAACCACTTGCTACTGGCAAGACGGTGTAAAGGTGACCCCATCCCAGCCGCGATTCTTCAAAGAGATGCTCGCGGATAGCCCGGAATCAAACTTCGACCTCAATGCGAGCTACCCGAAACTCGGATTGAGCTTTCGAACCGTGAGCCTGTGGATTGCGGAGAAATGCTCGAGAGTGACGCTCATGACGACGCTTTGCCGACGCAGCTTTCCAGCGAGCAAAGTCGGCGAACTCTACCGCGCTCGCTGGCAAATCGAGATTCTCTTTAAAGAGATGAAGTCTCACGCGGGCCTGGCCAAATGGGTCACTCGAAAGGAGAGTCTGGTGCGCTCAACGGTCTGGCTCAGCGTCATCGTCACGCTCTTGAAACGGTTTCTTGCACACGCGTCGATGAGCGGTGGTTCAGTCTGCTCAACTCTTCGTTGTGCTGAAATTCTCAAATCGGAATTGCCAGCTCTACTGGGCAAGGTGCTCGTTCGTCGAGGACTTAAAGGCGCTCTCAATAAACTAATCTACTTCTTTAGGAATCACGGCGCGCGAGCACATCCATACCGCGATCGGACCGAAGGGCGCTACAGCTACGCATTCGCTCCGATTCCTTAAAATCCTACGTATGTGGAATTCCAAGAGCCCCCAGCCTCTATAGGGGCTCTCCAATGTCGTGTGAAGGTGGCGGTTGGGGGCGGTTCGAGAGGGTCGCTGGGAAACCAGTCGAACACCTCCGAGGATGATCGCCCCCGCCCCAACCCAAACCCCCCGCTCTATCACGATACGTCTAGAGCTATGCCGAGAGCTCGGCTCGTTCTCGCTCAACCCTGCAGTCTCGATAATCACATCGCGCGAAATGGTCACGTGGTCTTCGATCTCAATCTGCCCGTGCGCTCCCAGAGAAGACCCCGGACCAATACAAACATCGTCTCCCACTCGAATACGCTCAGGATACTTGATCTCCACCGACCAATGACAAACCGAATCACCCGAGTTCTTAACCAAAGCCTTAAAACGAAGATGGCTGAAGACTCGATCGCAAATGGCAAAAAGTCCCAGACTGATTCGTATCAAAGCCAAGAGGGGGCGAAGTCGAGCCAGAACCCTAACGCCTTTCTTCGCGAGAGAGCTAGATCCTTCAGCTGACGTAATAGCGATTCAGCAGATTGGAATATTGCGGAAAACGCGCTCGCTGCTCGGGCTTTGGATAGGGACTCCCTGGAATGTATTGCGCTGAGTATTGCACCTGAAACAGCAATCTATCATTTGCCACGGGGCGGCCCCCTTTATGAAAGCCAAACGTGTCTTCAAGAAAGAACGTCCCCGCCTTCCCCTCAAAACTTCGGGGCGAATTTTCTCCAAAAACATCGGTAATTTCTTGGTCCTGATAGCGCCTAATGCGCAGGAGCTTATTGCTCCTAAACGAGCCCGGTACATAGGTATGAGGACCATCAAGCTGACCGACATCAGTCAGATAGAAGAACGCTTTCACGAATTTCCAATCATCCACGTCTCGATGAAAGAGCTCTGCATCGCGAGAAGCCGTCTCAAACGCGAACGACCACCAGAGGCTCATCGAAGAGATAACCGGCTCAACGCCAAGGTAAGCCCTGACAGCTGCAAGAATCTCAGGATGATTTGCCAAGTCATACAAGACAGCGCAACCGGCAAGTTCACCCTCATCACGCACGGCGATACGACAACCTGCGGGGCGAGTGTCAATCGCAAAACGCTCACTACTCGACGAAAAGCGCTCGTACCAACGCCCGCTACGCGCGAAGT
>JAKVCH010000554.1 GCA_022447485.1 Polyangiaceae bacterium
AAATCTCAGCCGAAGATTTAGTCGAAGCCGATCAACTAGCTCAGCTACAAGGGGTTTTCTTACGCGCTGTTCGCGTCGTGGTTCATTTAGAAGCAGCCCGCCCCGAAGATTATCGGTTGCTCTTTCAAAAGCTGAAATTTCGTCGGTTGATGTGGCGTCTCGAGAAAACAGAGCGTGGCTATCGGCTGGAAATTGACGGACCCTTTGCCCTTTTTGAAGCGGTGACGAAATACGGTCTCGAACTCGCCTTGATGGTACCGCTCTTGTTAAGCTTTGGTGCTCTTTCCCTTCATGCTGAGCTCCGCTGGGGCAAAGAGCGGCGCCCCTTGAGTTTTCACTACAAGCAAGAGGCTTCGCTTTCTGCAGAGCAATTAGCCGTCTACCGCCGTGACGAGGTTACCGAGCTCGCAGCAGGGCTCCAAAAGCAGGCCCAGAAGAAAGGCATTCATCTTGAATTTGAAGAGCAGGTCGAGCTGCTCGATATTCCCGGAGTCGGCCTTTGCGTGCCTGATTTGAAGTTGCGACTCGACGGCGGCCCGCCTCTCTCGATTGAGGTGCTGGGCTACTGGTCGAGGGACGCCGTCTGGCGACGGGTGGAATGGGCTGAAGCCGCTGCTTCTCGGGGGGAGCCACGCTTGCTCCTCTTTTGTGTGTCTTCACGCTTGCGGGTGAGCGAAAGTGTTTTGCCGAAGGAGACAGGCGCTTCTCTTTACACTTATAAGGGCAAGATGAATGCAGCTGCCGTGCTCAAGTCGTTGTTGGCTCTCACTGAGGCGAAGTGAGATATGCTCAGCTGAGTGGGCGGGGCGTTTTCTTTGTGTCTGGTGAGCTTCTACATTCAGACTAGAGAATTCCGAGATCAGATGAAGTCGCCGCTGCTTTCCTCGGTGAAGTTCTTCGATGCGCCTTGCTCTTCCCCTCTGAGTTCGCCATGGTTTTTTTATGAATGCGCTTTCCGTTCAGTGTCGTCTATCGCGTTTTGGCTCTTTTTCAGGTGCTCTGTCTGGTGGCGGAGCCATCTCAGCCTTGATTCTCGCGCTGGGGGGCTGCGCTTCAGAAAGCTTGGTGCCCCCGGGCTCGACTGAGACCGGCAGCGATTCTGGCATGCAAGGCTCGGCAAGCGGAGGCTCAGGCACGCTGACCCAGACGCCAGGAGGTCCTGTGCAGGGCAGTGGTGGCTCATTGGGCAGCCCTGGCCTTCCCGGAGGACCAACTACACCAGCCGACGGCAGTGGTGGAACTCCTGCAGTGGTCGATGACACAACTCCGGGAGGATCCAATCCTGTCGACGTGATTTGCACTGGCGATTGGTCGGGCCAAGAGCCGACTCAGCCGGGGATGTTAGTCGACCATGGTTCACCATCTGCTTTGCCAGATAACGGTGGCGATCAATTTCGTTTGGAGGGGCCCGTCTGGGCAGCTGGGCGGCTTTATTTGTCTCAATTTCGCAAGTGGGGCGACTTACCCCCAGGACGCATTCTTGAGTTCGATGGCACCTCTTTTACCGAGGCTTTCGCGGGTGCAGGCACCAATGGCTTAGCTGTGAACGCTCAGGGGCAGCTGGTTGCTGCAAGCCATCGCATTCAAGGTCTAGAGATTTACGACCTTGCTGGTGGCAGCTCCACCCCAACCGCCATTGCAACGACTGGCGGACCAACCCAATTCAATTCGCCCAACGATTTAACCCTACGCGGTGACGGTAATATCTACTTTACCGACCCGACTTGGCAATGCGGCAATTGTACGGGCGCAGGTTCGACTGATGCTTATCGGGTTGCTCCTGACGGGCAGGTGACGGCAATTGGTGCGCCTCATGGTCAGCCAAATGGAATTGCGCTCTCGCCCTCCGGCGACACGCTGTATGTCGCTGGTGATAATGCCGGCGTTTACTCTTATACAGTCGATACGGCTGGGGCTGTTTCAGGAGGCAGTGAGTTTGCTGCAGTCACGGGAGTGGATGGCTTAGCTGTTGATTGTGCGGGCAATATTTACCTTTCGGTTCATTCGACGGGAGATGTGAAGGCGTTTTCTCCTTCGGGCACCGAGCTGATCACGATTAGCGTCGGTAGCGCAATCACGAACCTAGCCTTCGGAGGTAGTGATGCCAAAACTCTCTACATCACTCGTGATGATGGCAAGTTGCAGTCCGCAGCGATGAACGTACCGGGTCTCCCTTACTAAGTGCTCAGGGGAATTCTCCTCTGCGTCGACGCTGAGGGGAATGATAGGGCTCGTGTTCGGTGCAGCTGAGCAACGGATAGCTTGTTGCTCAGGGCGCATTGCTCCGGTTTTTTGGAGCCCAGTGGAATATTTATCTTAGAAGCGATGAGCGATTCAAAATAGATTGATATTTTGGATCTTCGAAATGCATTCGCGTTGGGGTTGTCATGGCAAAGCGTGACCCAGCGTAATTATTCTTCGTTTCGATCCCCTTCATTCATGACTCGTTCCGCAATTTGGCGACGAGGTCTGTTGCTCGTCGGGGCGCTATCGCTCGTGCATTGTGCCCAACCGGTCGGCGATCTCACGCTGGCAGATGAAACCCTGGA
>JAKVCH010000555.1 GCA_022447485.1 Polyangiaceae bacterium
AGCCAAGATGACTACGGACGTTTCCCTTGCAGCGGAGAATGGAATCTGGTGGTGGGTAGGATGAAAATATGGCCGCTAGGGCTCCTAGGTCAATGACCTTATCTGACGACCACGCGATGGCTTCACTCGCAAAACCATCCACGCTCGACAGCTTGAGTCTCGGACGCTCGATGCGAGCCTCGCCGGGCTCAGCGCAAGCCGTATCCCATCGTGTTTCTAGGTGGCCATGCTTTGAGGTTATCAGGGGGAAAGAGGCATGCGCCTTGTAAAAGCTGGAGAGAAGTTCGTCATCGCAACAGTCAGTGTGGCTTACCGCCATGATATCTGCATGAGAACATTGCTCCTGGTAGAGCTCTTGAGTGCGAATATGCTCGAGCTGCCAATGGCGAGGGTTAACCACCACCAAAATCGGATCTAATTCTACAGCTTGAGCAATGCCTGGCTCAGCGAAGACATCCCGCAAGGACCCGATAGCCGCTAACCCGGTCGGTTCAACAAAGAGGCGCTCTGGGCGACGTCGCAGCATTTGCACGAGCCGATGTTTGAACGCGACGAGCGCTGTGCAGCAGATACACCCCCCCATCAACTCTTGCACGTCGAGCTGACCATTCGCAGCCGCGATAAAGTCCCCATCGATTCCCACTGCACCAACTTCATTCACCAGTACACCAGTGCGCTGCGGTAGGGAGGCGCTAATCATATTGCGAAGCACCGATGTTTTACCAGCTCCTAGAAAGCCAGCTACAATGGTTACCCTTGTTGGTTGATTCATGGATTGAACTCTTTCTCCTGCTTGTCGGCGCTTTTCCTACAAGGTGCAATAGCATTGCACAAGCAACATAGTTGCGATAATTGGCAACGTGCACGAGATTCTCCCTACATCCGCCGTAGCTCTAGCGCCGCTCCTCGGCATCGCTACTCGAGGAGCCCGTCGTTCGCAATACTTCCTGGACGGCCTCTTTCTCTCGGCAAATTTAGCATTTGCGCTCTTTTACCTGATCCCGTCTGCCGTCAATCAGGGCGGACTACTCGCTCTTTTAGCAATACCTCTCGGTTATCTCGTCCCGGATCTGTTGAAAACTAAATCCTCGGGGGGAAAAGCCCCCATCGCCATCGTGAGTGCTCTACTCGCGCTCTTTCTTTTCGGGCGTGGTTGGGCCTATCCCGCTGTCGAGGGCTCTCTGATTCCTTCCGGCATCAGCTTCGTCCTGGGCATTACGCTTCTGTACTCATTCAAGCCTACTGACGGCGCCGGGCTACGCGCAGGCTGCACTCTCCTCTTAATGTTCGCAGTTCTGACTGCCGGTTCGATTCAGTCACCAGTAAAAATCCCCGAGTTTCTTCTCATCGGACTGACAACTTTCGTCTCCGGCTTGATGATCCGCGCGACCCTCTCGAGACCACTTTTTGGGCTGAAGTCCAGCGAGCAGTCCTGCACAGAACACGCTCATCAGCATCATGACACCTGTGCCCACGGACAGGGGCACGGGCACGGGCACGGGCACGGGCACGGGCACGGGCACGGGCACGGGCACGGGCACGGGCACGGGCACGGACATAGCCACGAAGAGAAGAAGTCAAACAACACAGCCCACGACCGCAGCGTCTGGGGAGCTGTTGGAGCTCTGCTCTGTTTTTTGTTTTCTATTTTTCTGCTTCACAAAACTCAAGACAAAGTCTTGACTCAAGCCGTCAACACTCTCTTCCTGCTCTCGCTCCAAAGCGCACCCGCCTTGCTCATCGGCTATGCCCTGGCTGGCCTCGTTCCACAATTTTTGATGAGGGCCAATACCCAAGAACTCTCTCAAGGGTCAAGGTTCAGCCAAGCGTTCCGTGGCATGCTCTTCGGACTACCTCTTCCGATTTGCTCCTGCGGAGTTCTGCCTCTCTACGAGTCGCTGACGCGACGCGGCGTACCGCTCGCCGCCGGTTTAGCTTTTTTCGTGGCAACGCCCGAGCTAGGCCTGGATGCGGTCTTACTATCACTTCCCCTGCTGGGCATGCCGCTAACGATTGCTCGAGTCATCAGCGCAGGCATTGTCGCTCTCCTTGTTGCCTGGATAGCAAGCTCTCTGCCCGTGGCCTCAATAGCTGTCAGCCCCGAAAAGTCAGAGGGACAGCACTTGGGTTCCTTCAAGGGTCGAATGTATCAAGGACTAAAATTTGGTTTCATTGACATCTTCGATCACACGATGCCGTGGATTCTCTTTGGAATTTTAATCGCCAGCGTTGCTGAGCCTCTTCTCACCCACGAGAGTCTTTCTCAGCTGCCTCCTTCGGTACAAATCCCCCTTTCGGCTCTGATTGGTGTCCCCCTCTATGTCTGTGCCTCTGGAGCAACTCCTCTGGTGGCTATGAGCTTACATAAAGGGCTCTCCGCCGGAGCAGCAATCGCCTTTTTGATTGCTGGACCAGCCACCAACGTGACAACGTTCGGCGTCCTCGCAAAGCTTCACGGCAAACGCCTTGCTTTGCTCTTCGGCGTAAGTGTCACACTCCTCGCCATGATCGCCGGCTGGATCGTCAATGCCTTAGGTGTTGTCG
>JAKVCH010000556.1 GCA_022447485.1 Polyangiaceae bacterium
TGGTGCCAGTTTAATGGCAGGCCGCGCCTTGGGAGTCGCTTCCTTTCCAGCAGGCTTTTTCTTGGTTGCTGATTTTGGTTGACCCACTTCGGGAACTTTGCCACCGAATGAACCGGGACTCACGTAGTCTTCGCGGCGCATTGCGCTTGCCAGTGGTCCAGGCTGTCGAGGGGTTGGCGGGGGATCTGGTGCAGCCGGCTCCTCGGGTTTCAGGTCAGGCTTGTCCGGTGGAGAGTCTGATTCACTTGAGGCCACTGGTTCTTCGGTAGACGGAGCGGGGGCAGATGCCTTGCTCTTGGTCTGCGGGGAGGGTGCGGCAGGGGTAGGGGTGACGATGACCCGCATCTTGCCCTGGTCAGCCGGTGCGGTTGGACGCTCCGGCGCGGGCTTTTCCGGGTTCGCCTGCGGCTTTGCGGTGGTGCGAGAGCCACCCTGAATGAATTGTTTGACCTTCTGGACTTCTTCGTCGGTCAAACTAGCAAGGGCAGATCCTTTTCCTGGGACACCAGCTCTAGTGCACAGGCTGACCAGATCCTTGCTGTCAAGTTTCAGCTCTTTTGCGAGCGTGTAAATGCGAACCGCCAAGGTAAATCTCCAGTTGCTTAGGGCCCTTTTGTGATGGGCCTCGGAATCGTCACAAATTCATCACGGATGTCTCCTCATCTATTTCTCCCTCATACTTGCGAATTATGAAGGGCTTGCCCAAAAACAAACCGCTATCACGGCATTGTCTTTTGTGGTGAGGTCTTTCCTCTAATGTTGTTGCACGGCAACTCAAGCCGTGTTCGGGGCAATTACGAAGACTTGGCCTCCTCGGTTGTGGGACTGTCGGTTGTGGGATCATCACCGTCAGCTACTTTAGGGTTTTGTTCACTTTTGCTCGCTTCTTTAGATTCAGCTTCGGCTACCGCTTCCCCTTCTTCCACCGACTGGGTTTCATCGGCAGCCAAGTGGTCATCGTCACCGGTTTTCAACTCAGGTTCAACATCGGAGGACCCGGAGAGTTCTGGTGGCGTCTGTGTCTCAGTATCGACAGCGTTCTCAGATTCTGCAGACTCGCTGGTCGATTCCACTGGCTGGGCTGTTTGGCTGGCTATCTGAGCCATCTTTTCCTGCTCTTTTTTGGCACGGCGTGCTTGCTGGGCTTCTGCTTCTGCCTGCTCAGCGCGGGTCTCTGCAACCTCAACAATGGAGTTGACTTGTTCTTCGGAGAGCCCTCCCATTTCCATCAACGCATCGGGCTCAATAATGGAGAGATCGTCATAACTCAGGAAACCTTCTTCCACGAGTCGCTCAGCCAACTCGACTTGGACTCCGTCGACGCTGCTGAAACCATCAACAGCTCGATCGATCGATTCGGCCAATTCCTCCTGGGTCATGATTTCAATATCCCATCCCGAGAGCTTACTCGCGAGTCGGACATTTTGTCCGCGGCGCCCAATGGCCAGCGATAACTGGTCTTCGCGAACCAGGACAATTGCCCGCCCGAGCATCTTGCAGAGAATCACTTGCTCAACTTCTGCCGGTTGCAGGGCATTGGGAATTAGCACCTCAAGGTTTTCGTCCCAGCGTACGATATCGATTCGTTCACCCGCCAACTCGTCGACGATATTTTTAATGCGATTACCCCTCACGCCGACACAGGCTCCCACGCAATCGATGCGCTGATCGCTACTAATGACAGCAACTTTGGAGCGATAGCCTGGTTCCCGTGACATGGCTTTGATTTCGATCACTCCCTCAGCAATTTCGGGAATTTCCTGTTCGAAAAGCCGTTGTACTAATTGTGGCGCCCGGCGACTCAGAATCACTTTTACCCGACTACCGGCTTTGCGAACTTCATAGACCGTGGCTCGTACTCGTTCATTGACATGGTGGGTCTCGCCGGGAATCTGCTCACTGCGAGGCAGGATTGCTTCGCAGTTGCTCAAGGCAACAGTAGCGGCTCCTCCTTCGTAGCGCTGAATCACGCCACTGACCATGTACCCTTGCAAGTCGGAGTACTCTTCGTGCAATGCATCCCGTTCTGCCTCACGGATTTTTTGAATCATCACCTGCTTGGCAGTTTGTGCTCCAATTCGGCCAACAACTTCTTCCGAATCCAGGACTTCTTCATTGCAGGTGGCATGGACGCTGCCATCCTCTCGGTCAATCTGAACGACGACCTCTGATTCTTCGCCATAATATTTCTTAAGGGCAGATACGAGTGCGGATTCGATGCCCTCAAAGACGATTTCTTGATCGATGTTTTTATCGCGGTGTATCGCGTCGACGATCCGCAAGATTTCGGTTGGGTTCATAGCGATTCTCCGCTGGCAGTGTTTTGGCCCACTGCACGGGGCACTTCGAGTTGTCAGGTTGTCAGGTTGTCAGGTAGTTGCCTTGTGTCTGGAATGCCCAGTCACATCGCGATTCTTACCCACATCGCACAAAAATCTGGTTGGCGGCGACCACCGACCAGACCACACAATATCAATCAGTTGACTTCGCCAACCGAACCCTAGAAGGTACTGCCCGGGTGGGAAGCTGTCAACCCACTGAG
>JAKVCH010000557.1 GCA_022447485.1 Polyangiaceae bacterium
AAGGGGCCAATCCTCTGTCTGCTTGGACCTCCGGGGGTTGGTAAAACATCTCTCGGTCGAAGCATTGCTCGTGCGCTGGGGCGGAAGTTCCACCGTGCCTCTTTAGGTGGTGTTCATGATGAAGCTGCGATTCGCGGACATCGTCGGACGTATGTGGGAGCCCTGCCGGGCCAGATCATCCAGGGCATGAAAAAGACAGGAACCATTAACCCTGTCTTCATGATGGATGAAGTTGATAAGATCGGTCACGACTTTCGGGGAGATCCATCTGCGGCTCTTTTGGAAGTTCTCGACCCAGAGCAGAATAATACCTTCGCAGACCACTACCTGGAAATCCCCTACGACTTGTCCAATGTGATGTTCGTCGCAACGGCCAATGTGGCAGACCCTATCCCGCCACCTCTGCGTGATCGAATGGAGATTCTTGAAATTCCTGGCTACACCCGACGGGAGAAGCTTGCGATAGCGAAGCAGCATTTGATTCCAAAGCAGCTTGAGGAACATGGTCTCTCCGAAGATCAAGTTGTGATGACGGATGAAGCTGTCGAAGAATTGATTGAGCACTACACACGTGAAGCCGGCGTGCGTTCCCTGGAGCGCACGGTTGCAAGCGTGATTCGTGGCGTTGCTGTGAAAGTTGCGGAGGGAGACGATTCTAAGCGAACCCTGAAAACCGAAGAAGACTTGGCTGAGTACCTGGGGCCTGTGAAGTTCACCAGTGAGGTTGCCGAGCGTACCGAAGAAACGGGCGTGGCGACGGGCTTGGCTTGGACGAGTGTCGGCGGCGAGATCCTCTTTATCGAGGTGACCAAGATGTTCGGCACAGGAAAGCTACAGCTCACCGGTCAATTGGGCGACGTGATGAAAGAGTCTGCTCACGCAGCGCTTTCCTATGTTCGAACAAATGCCGAGCGCTTTGGTATCTCCCGTGACTTTCTGGAGAAGAGCGACTTGCATATTCATATCCCAGCAGGCGCTATGCCCAAAGCCGGGCCAAGCGCTGGCATCACAATGTTTACAGCAATCATTTCTCTCCTCACCGGCATACGCGTTCGCCATGACGTCGCGATGACAGGAGAAATCTCTCTTCGTGGACGAGTGTTGCCGATTGGTGGTTTGAAAGAGAAGATTCTTGCAGCTCACCGTGCAGGCATTAAGCGAGTTCTCCTGCCTGAGAGAAATAAGGCAGATTTGGACGAAGTGCCAAAAGAGATTCGCGACGAATTAGAGTTCGTGCCGGTCAAGCAATTAGATGAAGTTTTGGTTGCTGCTCTTGAGAGTGTGCCTCAACCATCCCAGGCTTATCTCGACGAGCTAGCGCAAAAAGAAGCTGCTCAATCGGCTCCGAACTAGTCCTCAAGTCTTATCGACCAGCCCTCACCCGGGCATGTCTTTTTCAAAAAGGGCCTGAGATAGAAGCCAGTGCGACTCAAAGAGCGTGCTGGCTTCGTTATTTTGTTCTTCTCAAAGTGGGGTGGCAGATGCTCTTCATTGCTCAGCAAACGTGGTAGTTCTGTTCTGTGTTCAATAGGGCCTATCAACCGGTTAGAAAAAAGAACCCGAAAAACCAGCTCTTGCTGCGGTGGCTCCGCTTGTACCAGCAGTGTTTAGTTCTTTTTTCGACGTTTTCTGTCCTGAATTGTGCTTCTTCTCCTGCCCCCAAAAGCTCCTCTGGTGGCTCTGATTCGAATGCCGAGCAGAGCCTGCCAAACGATGAGCTTGCTTGTCTGGCGGCCGCCGAGACCTTGCGAGAGCTACCGACTGTCGTTCCCGAAAGAATCACCGTCGCCCATGTACTGGTTCGCCATCGGGAGCTTCCAGCAGTGGAGCAAAATCGCTCCCGGGGACAAGCCTGTCTGCGTGCGTTGGAAGCTCTGGAGAAGTTGAGCGATGGGCTTTCGTGGAATGACGCGGTCGATCAATATTCCGATGCTCCGGGTGCTGCCCATGGTGAATTAGGGAGAGTCAGCCAGCAGGAATTAGAGCCGGCCTTTGCGGCGGCAGCTTTCGGCTTAGAGGTGGGACAATTGAGTTACGTCGTCGAGTCGCCCCGGGGGTTTCATGTGATATTGCGTCAGCAATAAGAAGGGATGTTCCCCTCAACCTTTTCCGCTTGCTTGCTGGGCGCAAAGGCATGAACTATGAGGCGCTATCATGAGCGTCGAACGAGTTTTTCTTCCGGTTGTCCTAGGTAGTCTTTTTGCTTTTGGCTGCGCCTCGACTCAGTCCCAGCCTGAAGATGCCAGCGAAAAAGAAGAGCAGGCGGATCAGGCCCGTTTGGAGACCCAAGAGCCGGCTCCAGGCCTCGCGGCCGAGATTGTCCAACGAGGGACGCTACGCGTTGCCATGAGTGGCGACCAGCCACCCTTCAACGCGGTGAGTCGTTCTGGCGAATACTTGGGGTTTGAAGTTGACCTGGCCAGCGCCTTAGCTCGTTCGATTGGCGTCGAGTTGGAAATCGTCGAATTACCGTTTGCGGAATTATTGCCTGCGGTTGAGCAGCATCAGGTTGATATGG
>JAKVCH010000558.1 GCA_022447485.1 Polyangiaceae bacterium
TGTTTCGAGCTGCGGATGGACCTGCAGGCAGGTATCGACATGATGGTCGTTACCAGGGGCATAGGCTCCTACCTGAATCAGGTCTTGGGTGTTCTCGACTGTTGTGAGTACGTTTCGGGCAGAATGAGTCGCCGCTAGATGCTCTGGACTAGCTATTTGAGGAGCCAAGCGAGAGACGCTTTTTCCTACATCAATCGCAGGAAAATGACCCTTTTCTGCCAGATGCCGGGAGAGCACAATATGACCGTCTAGAATGCCCCGTACTGTGTCTGAAATCGGATCATTGAGATCATCGCCCTCCACTAAGACAGTGTACAGGGCGGTGATCACGCCCTTTCCCTCGGCGGTGCCAGTGCGTTCAAGTAGCCGGGGAAGTGCTGCGAAGACGCTCGGCGGGTAGCCTTTGGTCGCGGGCGGTTCACCCGCTGCTAGTGAGACTTCTCGCAGAGCCATGGCGTAGCGAGTGACGGAATCCATCACCAAAAGCACGTTCTTTCCCTGGGCCCGAAATTCTTCAGCTATCGCAGTAGCGGCCTCGGCCCCCCGTGCTCTTAGGAGCGGAGCTTGGTCGCTGGTCGCCGCGACGACGACTGACTTCGCTAGGCCCTCGGCTCCTAAGGTCTCTCGGATAAAAGCATTGAGCTCTCGACCTCGTTCTCCGATCAAAGCAATCACATTGACATCAGCCTCGGAGCCCCGACAAATCATTCCCAAGAGGGTGCTCTTGCCAACGCCGCTTCCTGCAAAGATACCCACTCTTTGGCCGATCCCGAGCGGTAGAAGACCATCAATCGCCCGTACAGATGTGGAAAATGCGCTTTCGATGGGGCGCCGAGAGAAGGGGTCGGGACTTTCTGCTTCAAGTGGGCGTCGGCTGCTACCAATTGGAATCTGCAGACCGTCGAGAGGCCGACCGAAAGGATCAACGACCCGACCTAATAGTTCTTCTCCTACTTGGATGCCTCCGCCTGGTTCCTTAATCTGCACTTTCGTACCCGGTCTCATCCCTGTCACCGGGCCGAGGGGCGTGGCGAGCACTCTATCGCTCTGAAAACCGACAACCTCGAGCCGCGTTTTTCGATTATTCTCCACTTCGAGACTGTCGCCGATAGCCGCTCGAATGCCGGCTATTTCGCAAATTAACCCGTTCACCTTGATGATTGTGCCTTGGGGTAGAGAGAGAGGCGTTCGGAGCAGCTCTTGGCGCCATGTCAGGGGGTTCATCGTTCCGTCTCCATCCTATTGAAAGACTCCCAGAGTCTTTTTGAGCGGCTTTCGATGCCTTCTTCCACGGACCCATATTGGGTAGTTAGCCGGCAAGCATAGGGGAGCAATTCTTGGCGTGACTTGAGAATAAGCTGGGGGGGCAGTTCTTGTTTCGAGTCAAGTCCGTCCAGTTGCTCCTCGAGCGCAGGACCAACTTCAAGCGTTAGTTGCTCGGACTCTGTCAGCGTACTCATGCCGGAAGTGACCAGGCGAAATAGGGTGTCCTCGTCCGTTTTTAACTCGCGCTCGATGATTCGCTCACTGGCAGCCTTGATCAGGAAAACACATTCAGTTTCCAATTTTCTTTGCTTTTGTTTCGCAGCCTCACGTAGTTCGATCACCGTATTTCGAAGCTCTTCGGTCGCCGCTCGAAGATCTCGTTTCTCTGCCTCGACGGCGGCGAGCAGGAGCTCCTGCTCTCTCTGCCACTCCTGCTCTTCTTCTGGGATCGTCGGGCAATGTTGGGTGCGGGGCTCGGGGTCAGTATGATTGGCCTGGGGCACCGTAGAATCAAAAAGCGCTTTCGGTTCATCGAGACAAGAATCGTCGCCCTGGGTGCCTTGAAGGAACTGCGGCAGTGAGATTGGCGCTGGTGTTCCGTGGATTGGGGCAGCCATCGGTTGACTGACCCAATCAGGACGAACTAGCGGTTCGACGGGATGCTCTGAAAGTAAGGGCTTAGACAACGCTCTGTCCCTCATTATCGAGTGAAATCACCCCTTCAGCCATGAGTCGAGTGGCTACCTCGACTATTTCACGCTGCGCAGCCTCGACATCGGCAAGACGTACAGCACCCAGCATTTCAAGATCCTCGCGAATTCGATCAGCTGCTCGGCGTGACATGCTGGAGAAGATTGCATTCGTCACGTCCAGATGAGATGTCTTGAGGGCGAGGGTTAGTTTATCTCCGGAAACACCTTCTAGAACATTCCTCAGGGCACCGGCGTCAAGACCGGCTAAGTCGTCGAAGGTGTACATCGCCTGACGGATGGCGTCGGCTAGCTCTTCATTATCATCTTCGAGCTGTTCGAGTGCCTCTTCGCCGAGTTCTCGGCCGAGACGGCGGACTAGGGCGGCGGCTCGTTCGAGGCCCTCCACTTGACGTGTTGCGTCGCTATCGAGGGCTGGTAGCTCTGAAGCTAAGGCACTAGCTATTTCTTCGACGAGGCTGGCAGGTATTTCTGTCATCGTGCCGAGGCGAGATAAGATAGGTGGGCGTATCCGTTCTGGTAGCTTGGCTAAGATATCGGCG
>JAKVCH010000559.1 GCA_022447485.1 Polyangiaceae bacterium
TTAGAGCTGAATTCGCTCGCCCCGCGCGAAGAACGAGCGGCTATTTTTGGTAAGCTGGAGGCAGCAAACCCTGGTGGTTCCATTAAAGACCGCATTGGGCTGGCCATGATTGAAGCGGCCGAGAAAAACGGACTCTTGCGTCCTGGCGGAGTGGTGATCGAACCGACGAGCGGCAATACCGGCATTGCCCTCGCCCTCGTTTGCCGCACCAAAGGCTACCGCTGTATTTTGACCATGCCCGAGAGCATGAGCTTGGAGCGTCGTCAGCTTCTTGAGGCCTATGGTGCAGAGTTAGTGCTCACGCCTGCAGAAGAGCAAATGACCGGTGCCTTGTAAAAGGCAGAGGAACTCGGTCGCCAAACAGAGGGCTCGTTTCTACCTCATCAATTTGAGAATCACGAGAATCCTCTTGTGCATGAAAAGACCACCGCCGTGGAAATTCTCCATGCTCTCTCGGGCCAAAGGATCGACGCATTCGTTGGAGCAGTAGGCACAGGCGGAAGCATCACGGGCATCGGGCGCGCTCTGAAAAAAGCGCACCCGGAATGCAAAGTCATTGCGGTCGAGCCAGAGTCTTGCGCCACGATTTCCAGGGGCGAGATCGGGCCCAGCAAAATCCAGGGCTTAGCCGCCGGCTTCGTTCCCGGCAACTACGACCCAAAGGTTGTCGACGAAGTGCGCACTGTTTCGGATGGGGATGCTTTCGCCATGAAAAAGCGTTTAGGTCGAGAACAAGGTGTTCTCGTCGGCCCGAGCGCCGGAGCAAATGTGAAGATCGCTCTGCAAGTGGCCCAAGAAATGGGCTCCGGCAAGACGATTGTCACCCTGCTTTGCGATACGGGAGAGCGCTACTTTAGTCTCGATTCATTCTTTCAAGACAATGAAGAGGACTCCTCACCTTGAGCTCTCTCTCCAACCAAACTGCTTTGATTGTTGGAGTCGGTGGCTTAGGCTGTCCAGCTGCTCTTGCTTTGGCGCGCGCTGGTATTGGACGACTTATTTTAGCGGATAATGATACAGTCGCGGAGTCAAACCTTCCGCGCCAAGTACTCTTCGATGAAGCGGATATTGGGCGAGACAAATTAGATGCCGCAAAAGAGGCTCTCGCTCAGGAGTCGTCCTCAAGAGTTGAGTTATTTCGCGGACGGCTTCGCCCAGAAAATGCCCGAGAATTAATTGCCGAGGCCGATATTGTCATCGAAGGAGCCGACAACTTTCCCACCAAATTTCTCGCAGCCGACGCTGCCCATCTCGAGAAAACACCGATTGTGCATGGTGCCGCAATACAATGGCGGGGAACGGCCTGGCTTGTCGAAGCCCAAGGACAGCCGTGTTATCGCTGCGTTTTCGAGGATATCTTGCCTGCTGATCAAAGCCCGAATTGCAACGAGGCAGGCGTTATCGGCCCCCTTACCGGCATTGTCGGCGCATTCATGGCAGATTTAGCTTTGGATGCTCTGCAAGGCGACCTCCAGCGCAGTGGCACTATCTTTAGTATCGATGCCCAAAAGATGAGCGTGCGCCCTCAGCAGATGTCGCCTCGCCTGGATTGCACTCTCTGCGGCTCCACTCCCCAAATTCACACGGTTGACTACGACCGCTACGTCGGTCCGCTCTGTTCAACCGCCAGTTAAACTTCTAAAGAAGAAAGAGAAATCATGGCAATTACAGTAAGAATCCCCACCCCACTCCGTACCCTGACCGGCGGCGAAGAAGCCGTCTCCATCGAAGGCGCTAATGTTCGCGACTTGATCGAGAATCTCGAGTCGAGCCACGCTGGCATGAAAGAACGTCTCGTCGACGATAAAGGCGTGCGGCGTTTTGTAAACCTCTACGTTGGCGACGAAGACATTCGCTTCCTCGACGGCCTCGACACTGAGCTCAAAGATGGTGACGAGCTGAGCATTGTACCGGCCATTGCCGGAGGTTGCTGAGACCATGACCACCAATCCGCGCTGGAGCCGTCAAACTCGCCTCGCCGAAATCGGCGAGGCGGGCCAAGCTCGGATTGGTGCTCACCAGTATGAGCTTCCCTCTCAACTTTCGACCGAAGAACGAGAGGCAGCCTTACTCTACACTCGACGCGCTGGCTTAAAATCACCCCAAAAATCATCAGCGCTGAACGACCCACCCTGCTCCGAAATCTCGGAGTTTTCGAGCCACTTCCATCACTCTGCTCCCCAAGCCTTGGGCTGCGGCGCTTTCATTGCCCTTCGTGTGTTGCACGAGGCGCTGAAAAGCTAAACTTTCCTTTCAATTGAACCTCTGCCGGCTTTCTCCCGGTGAAACACCCAAGAGCTTGTTTATGTCTGCCCGATTGATTCGCTCTCGTCGTCTCTCCAACGTAATTGAGGGAGTTGGCAATACGCCGTTGCTGCGCCTGCGGCGAGTGGCGGCTCATGTTCCCGATGTCGAAGTTTATGCGAAGCTCGAATTCATGAACTCGGGGGGCTCGGTAAAAGACAGGCCCGCCCTTCGAATGATTCAAGATGCTATCGCTGACGGCCGCCTCACCAA
>JAKVCH010000056.1 GCA_022447485.1 Polyangiaceae bacterium
GCCGAGCTCCTCCAGAGAATTCCTCCCATTCTTCTCATCCTCATACGTCCTTTTCCACCTTTCACCCCACTCGACCATCCCAGAGCGAAAGTCAAAGGCCAGGCAGCTTCACAAATTCGGACCCGCTATTCAATAGGCAATTATCAAGGCTTGGAGCGTCTGGGAATTCCAATCGCAGTCGGCGCTGCTCGTGGCTTGTGTCAGAGTCTATTTTATGAGCGTTCGTGGAGAGCTGCTGGAAGGCAACCGCCCCCCTGCCGAAGCCCTGAACAACGGCCGCAGCATTGCCGACGGGGATGCGCTAGCGCATCTAAATTTTGGGGGCAAGGTAGGGGTTCGCCAGACTTTCGATTTCGATGACCGATCTGCTGTTCGGGGTGTAGCAGCGAGCGAAAACTGAGCCCCAATTGCACTAATTATGGAGGCACAATCTTCGGAAAAGATATCGACACATTGACATTAGAATCTTTTCCAATCTTTCGGCTCGACAAGCCAGACGCCGTCAAATCGCGCGAACTGCGCAGCCAGCAAATCACTGACGCAGACCACAGGCGTGAGAGAATCAAGCATAAACAGCCGAGCATTGCCCACTATCTCCCAATTCAAAACGACCTTATCAACTTGATCGATTACCCCATAGCTCATCGTAAATACGGAAGCCTCTCGATCTAGAGCGTCTAAGAAACATAACGGTCGAAGAACCGAATACCCTGCCCGACGTTCTCCGTGAAAAAGAACCTCAACAGGTAGCAGTTCAAACTCAGACTGCGGGACAACGTCTTTTATCAGCTCAGCCACCTCGCTCGAGACAACCCGCGAGGGACCAACGACAAAGGTGGAGGGCCAGTTCTCAGACGCCGAGACATCGATCAATACTCCCTCGGGCCAAACATGCGCAATTGCCTCCTTGCCAGCTAACGGCACCCCCGCAAGCGTGGGCATATCTACAAATCGTGCCCTGAATTCACCTTTGGGCTTACTGCTTCTTGAAGTCCAAATTCTCAATTTCAATATCCGCTTCAATAGTGAGGGTCTATCCACGAAAGGCGGACCTTGTTGTTCGTGAGTGGTCGCGTAGGGTCTTGATTTTGCCCACGTTGTCTACCGGAGTATCATCACCAACGAGTCTCGGTCGTACGCTGCGTGAGGTTTAATCCTAGTAAATCCAATCGCACTGCTTCCGTCTAGACGCTCTTGCGATTCATTTGAAGGACAGCCTAAGTGCAGTGGGTGAGGGTCGCTGACGATAATCATGTGATAACACGCACCAATCTAAGCTGCTACTTTTCATGATGTTAATAACGCATAACTAATAGTAAAAAATTCTATCAACAGGGTAGTCATCAAGAAGATCACAACTCAACTCTCATGAGGAGTCAACAAGGGAAGCTCTATCTAGTTAATGAACTAGTAGCCATAGCAGATGAAGTGTTGCAACTTGAGCTCTCTGCCGCACTCACATTCCATGTCTAAGTTTGAAAAGCAAAACTCCGCTCCTTGAAATTCAATAGGAGTAGCATAGCCCAAAACCTCAGCGTCTTCGCAGGGAGTCGCCGTTTGGCACGGGCCGGGGGGGAGTTTCTTTAGAAACTCTTGATGTTCAGCTGAGCAATAAAGGTCTTGGATTCCAAGCTCAGCCGCACAAGCACAACGATCACTTGAATTTTCAAAACAATAGTCCCAGCGCATTTCTTCGTAGGCATACGAACGCAACGGAGGCGAGCTATCGCACGAAATATGCTTAGTACATGCTGCTCCAAGGGCGGCTGGCTTCTTGGTCGTGGAGGGTGTTCTCTTCTTTCGATCTTCCCGATGAGTCTTGGTCGCCGATAACGTCGTGTTTTCTGCCAAGCTGGTTGAATTGTGTGGTGAGGTTAGTTGAGGAGCGCAACTTTGGGACAAAAAAACTTAAGGAAGCCCAATCAGGATTGGCATATCGACAAATCTTACCAAGGAAGAAGTTGCACTCATTTCAGCCTATTTCCAGCCGGCGCTTAGGGCAAGATCTGAGAGTTGTTCGAATCCGATCCCCAAGGTGCTTTCGAGTTCAGACACTCTGGCGCAGCGTTTAGGCTGCCAGAATTCTACGCGAGGAGAAACCACTGCTCACGCCGCCGCGTTTGCGCTACGTACTTCAGGTACGCCTCGTTGACCGAATGTCTGGGAGCAGAAGAACCCCAACTGCACCGAGACGTTAGAGTCGCTCTCCACTGTCCTTGAAAGGCATGGTCAAGAGGCGGTTTTTGAACGCGGCTGGCTCTCGTCGATTGAAGCAGAATGTAGGTGAGATGGCGATGGCCATGGAAGTCCTGAAGGAGGAGATAAAGGGCGGTCGTAACGGACTCAAGCTGTTTCGCCTTGAGGCGTCGCGTTTTCAAGAAAGCCCCGTTTCGGTCCGCTCAGTCGACTGCTGACCTGTGCCTCAGAACAAACCTCTAAGGCCGAATAATAATCTACCTAAGTTAACTCAATTTAGTCACTTGCTACCTCAGGCGAAAAGAACAGTAATTCTAATAAATGACTCAACACTTCCATTTATTTAAAATATTTTCGAACACTTAAACGACCTGGTCATATTCTCCAAACCTGGTTGCGGTGACGCTTCCTTATCATTAGTCAGCCCATCATGACTAGCTCAATTAAGCTACTTGGAACACTCATTGTGGTTCCCGTCGTGGCGGTTCTCGCATGGACTTTGGTAGGTCCCACCGACTCTACCGCGCGGCGGCCGAGGACAACGCCCCCGTCCAAAGCATCGCTCGTGGTCACTGAGGTCCACGAGCCTCAATCTCGCCGACTCAACCGTCATCGCCCCGCCTCAGAAGACCAGCCCCTTCAAGCCGTCAAAGAGAAGGTCGCGCCCGAAGCAACCGAGGACGCCGATGTCGATATCGAGACTGAACTCGAGCATCGCTTTCAATCCGATGTTCCTTCAAGTCGCGGAACAGAGATCGAATCGGAAGTGCTCGCCGGCTTCGACGGTCACGGTCGGTTGGAGACAGTCGAATGTAAGTCGAAGACCTGCCGCATCGAAGCTTCTTTCGAAAACGCGGACGAGGAAAAGTCTCTCTTCGAGAGCTTCTTTCTGAGCGACGACTACAAGCTTGGAATGGCTGGAACCGTGTCGAGTCGTCATGTGGAGGAAGATGGCCGAGTGAGCTTTCGCCTCTACCTCTACGAGCAAGTTGATCCCGGTTTCGAATAAAGCCGGCATCTTGAAAAGGAAAATAAGAGAATGAAAAACTACATTAAGAAACTCGCTATCCTCGCCGGAACCTCCATCGTAGCACTCGCACCGATGGCCTCAGCCGGACAGCGTGTGATGCCGGCATCCGGTCACCCCTATGATAGCCGCGTGAGCAACTCTGCCTACACTTTCGACTCGAAGGTTTGTAACGGAACCTCTTCTTGGCAGCTCTGGAACACTCCCCTCGTCATCGACACCTCGGAAACAAGTGTCAGCGTCTACCAAACAAAGAACTCAGGTGACGCGCAAAGTCGCGTCGTGAGCTTCAATTCATCCGGCACTGTAAACTCGTTCTCTGGCGGCTGGACAAGCAGCAGCAGTGTGGGCTCAGTGAACGTACCCAGCTCAGGTACCGTATTTATACAGAGCCGACTCCGCATCTCTTCGAGCACGGTCAGAGAGGGCTGCATCACAAGCTTCCGCGCTTACCCTAACTAAAGCAAAGAGCGATCATTGAGTCTCGTTCTTGCCAAGGGCAAGAACGAGACTCTTCATTTTCCTTCGCCACCGCACTTACTCACCCCGTCCCCCCTCGCCTATTCTTGCTCTTCCAGCGCTTCGAAAGCACGACCGAGTGGCGATTGTCATTATGTGCCACGACAATCAAGCGCCACAGATGCCCTCGGGATTATTTGAACCCAATCGCTGGAGTCACCCCTTGAATAAGAAGAGTGACTCTCATTCGAGAAACAAACTTCTCTAGACAAGACGCTTGAGAAGATAGAGTCACTCAGCTTCAACTTACCCAAAGTCCCATCCCAAAAAACTTTGTCATCTCGCTCGAGTAATAGACCTCAACAACCAACAATAGCGCCAGAAAAGCATTCAAGATGTTCGTATTGCGAGTAAGTTTAACCTGCAACACGAGAAGACTCACAATCGCAATATACGGACACATATGTCTCATGAAGTTCATATGTATGGCGCTCTCGCCTTCCAAAAGGACCGCATGAAAGTAAAACACCCCCAAAAAAAACAAAAATAACGCGATTAGAAAAGCCTTCTCTTCGCCCTTTTCCCGAACAAGATAGAACGAATACAGTACGATAAAAGCCAAAAGAACGATCATGATCACGTTACTGAGCCGAATCGCGGGATGGTCATGAAGTGTAAACGACCGGAATATATTGAGAGGGTCAAAAGACAAGGTAGATTCCCCGGTTTTCGACCATCCTTTTGTCACAGCCTCATAATAAATATTCCACTTGCCAAATTGGATATGCGAGTAGAGAAAGAACGAAGCTAGTGACAGACAGCCCGCTACAGGAGCTACGAAAAAATAGCTCTTTTTAATAATGCTTCGATAATCAAACTTCTCTTTCAATAAAAGATAAAAGACAGGGAGCGTGGTAACAAGAATCCCCGTTGTTTTCACCAGGGTGACGAGAAAGCAGGATAAGGTCAGACCCGCCATGTACTTATGGGAGTAGGACTCAGATAGTTTCACGGAGCAAAAAATTGTCAGCAATAAGAAAAGAGCCAATAACGGCTCCGCATACGCCGAAAAGAAATAGATAGAACCCGGGTAAAAAATTAAGACCAAGACACTAAGTAGCCCTTGAAGACTAATTGAATTCGACTTCATCGAGGCAAATTTGAGCATCAAGAAAATAATCAACAAAAACGAAAGCTGATTCATTAATTGAATACTGTATTGCAGCGGTACCTTAAATACCTTTGAGATTGTACTTCCCAAGAATGGAATCAGTGGAAAAAACGTCACATTGCAGATATTAGGATTGTTTCCTCGGGTAGAATCACTGCAGTGATATCCATTCTTAGCAATATGGTAATACCATTGCCCGTCCCAGCCACCCAAGCGACTGTAAAGTCGGGTCATAGGACGAGGTGAAACAACGCTCTCACCATAATCCGTGACAACTATCCACTTCCCTTTCAGCTGATAAGGACGCAACGAAGTTATATTCGAATAGACCAGTGCGTAGGAGAGAAGAAAAAGAAAAAGTCCAAGAAGATAAAGCGACTTTTTAGATTTGAAAGTATAGCGGGACGGCGCTTTTCCCTCTGAAGAGGAAGGAATTCCTGGAGAACTCTCCATCGGTACACAAGCCTCTTGTTCGTTTTTTGACAATAAGGACACACCCGATCTTACGACACATGCACCCTTGAGATCCAAGAATATCGAAATCTAAACTAAAGTTTTGACGGCAGGCCAAAAAGAACTCTCCAATAAGCCACACCGAGAAGACTCTCTAAAAAGAGATGCATCGATTGGATTCTCTCGGCCAGTCATTTCTAGCTTGAGCAAAGATTGATGACCTGCGAACTCTCGTCGAGATTGAATACACGCTCTCAAACAACGAAAGGGGACTTTCTACAATCTTAGCCTGCTCTTCCTCCGTCAACTCAAAATAACACCGCAAACGAATCTAGCGGCCACACAAATCCTCCGTAGATTGAAAATCACCCTCTTTGTGCCCGAACGTCGCTCCCCTAGGTGAAGTATGAAGAGGCGCATTGCTATGATGCCCAGTGCTGAAAGTTCAACAAACCAAGCTCCACGACTCTCGAACCCGAGGCGATTGCTCTTGGAGTACCTGGGCTCCGCATACCACGAGACAACTCACCGCAATGCTGTCAACGAGCAGCGCGTCGGCGACTCATCAATCCCACCAGAAAGACCATTGACCTGAAAAAGAGCAGTGGTCGCTGAGTACTTTTTCGATGTCCATGTCCTGCTCGCCGTCGCAGTAGAGAAAATGCTCCCAAAACAAGCGACGGACGGCGGCGTGGTCGGCGGGGCAACGCTCAACATCAAAAAGCATCGAATCTGCTTCCAGACAGAAGAGCCGTGCACCGTGCTGCTGTCTGAAGTGAGTGAGGACCGCATCGTGGTTCGGCGCCGAATGGCGGAGCGAATCTTCGGCGGCATCACCAACCAGGGTCTGAATGACGGCGTGCTCAGGGCAATCAAGACGAACGAGGCGCACGGGCCCCGGATCATGAAAGCTGCGATTCGGCAGAGGTGAGATAGCAGGCAGATCCGCTCTGGCGATTTGCGCCCTCACCTCGTCCTTGTAGATGTCCACGTGCGACATCTGCTCCATCTCTGCCCAGACCTCGTCGATGAATGAGGTGTGAATCGGAGGTCGCGCTAGCTCCTCTGTCCACATTTCAAGAGCCTCTTCAGTGACACAGAGAAGCTCGCCGGATTCGTCTTTCATTTGGGACCAATAGCGCCACGCTTTTTCAAGACGAAAAGACTTCTTACTGATGAGCGCCGTCGATGCCCCGAGATTTATTTCAGAAAAGCGCATAATGGCCGATGACTGTAATCGGAGACCGCTTAATCGCCAAACAGCCCACTACCTGGCCGAAGGCACACTTCTGCCCCTCGTGCCCCTCATAGCTCGACCCGGTAATGAAAATGATGCTGACAAAACGAGAAAAGCCCGAGAGTCGCTTCTCGGGGCTTGTCAGCTGACAACATTGTCTAGCGATTGTTGCGCGGGCAGGAACGCGTGGGGCTCCGGGGCCCCACGCAACCAGCAACAAGTCCTCACCGCAAATAGCAAAGAGGCCGGCTCCCTTAGGAACCGGCCTCAAGCATTTAGTTGCGCGGGCTGGATTTGAACCAACGACCTTCGGGTTATGAGCCCGACGAGCTACCAGACTGCTCCACCGCGCGTCAGGTGATGCGGAACATAGTCTTGGAGGCTCGACTGTCAAGGCCGGCTAGAACGGAATCGAGAAAAAGTCGCCTACCGGGACAAATGCTCGAAAAAATTAAGCTTTTCCAAGATCGGCAGGCCCATGAATTACCTGCCCAATCAGCCCCATTTCCGGGTGCATGCTCACTGCTCAAGCAGTCACCCATGCTCCCCTGGAGAAAAGAGACCACCTCACTAGCTATCTGGCTCAAATCTGAAACAACCCCAAAGTCTCTACAACGACCTCAAAAGAAAGCCCCTCTGTGAGCCCTCCCATCGAATGCAAGAACCTTGTGAAAAGGTACGGCGACAAGCTAGCGGTCGCCGGTCTGAACTTAAGCGTCCCGGAGGGTATTTGCTTCGGTCTGCTCGGCCCCAACGGTGCCGGCAAAACCACAACGGTAGAAATGCTCGAGGGTCTGCACCCACCCACAAGCGGAGAGATGAGGCTCTTTGGTTATCAGTACAACCAAGGCCACGACCAAGAAATTCGCGAGCGTATCGGCGTACAGCTCCAAGACACGCAGCTCGCAGATAAACTGACAGTTGAAGAGGTCATCACGCTTTTTCGCTCCTTCTACACCCAAGGGCATAGCGTCGACGCCTTGATCGAAATGGTACGACTCACTCAGGAGCGCCACCAACGGTTTCACACCCTCTCCGGCGGCCAAAAACAGCGGGTAGCTCTCGCAACCGCTCTAGCAGGAAATCCCGACTTACTCTTTCTCGACGAACCGACTACGGGTCTCGACCCTCGCGCTCGACAGCTTCTCTGGAGAGTGGTCGAAGACTTTCGCGAAAAAGGCGGCACCATCATACTCACAACCCATTACATGGATGAGGCCGCGTACCTTTGCGTCGAGATAGCTGTGATGGATCTTGGCAAGATCATCGCGCAAGGTTCTCCCCGCAGTCTGATCGACTCTCTCGGAGACGTACAGTTTGTGGAGTTTGAGCTTTCTCCACGCTCCTTGAAGAGCTCTCCTCTCACCCAGGTCCTTGCAAGCTTCGAGAATTCGGCTGTCATACGCAAGGCCGAGGAGCATCGCGGGCGCATTCGGCTCACCATAGCTCGCGAGCTCTCTGCGCTGCATCTCGCCCTCGAGGAGCTAGAGAAGGCTCAATTAGAGCCGATTGGTCTATCCACCCATCAAGCCACTCTCGACGACGTCTTCCTCCACCTCACCGGAAAGGAGCTGGGTAATGCCTGAACCACTACACCCTCTTCTCGAATTGATTCGTACCCGTCTGCGCGAATTTTACCGGGAGCCCGCCGTCGTTTTTTGGGTCTTTGGGTTTCCTCTGCTCATGGCTGTCGGATTAGGCATCGCTTTCCGATCAAAGCCACCTGCCCTGCCCATGATCGCAATCGTCGGGCAAGGACCAAGCGCGACCGCTCTCGTTGAAAGTAGCGAAGTAGAGTCCCTCCCTTATGAGGCCAAAGAGGCCCAACAAGCTCTGCAGCATGCTCGTGTCGACCTGATCGTAATCACACCGGAAAACGAAGCTGCAGCTGGCGCCCCGAGCGATAAGTCAGGAGCTGTGAGCTACATTTTCGACCCTCTCCAAGAGAAGGGAGCGCGAGCTCGGGACATTGCGAATAATATCATCCAGCGGAGCGCAGGGCGCGTCGACCCTTTGCCTTCAAAGACGACCCAGATCAGCGAAGTCGGCAATCGCTACATCGACTTTCTGATCCCTGGGCTAATTGGACTCAATCTCATGGGCAGCAGCATGTGGGGGGTTGGTTATAACTTAGTCGTGGCACGAAAGAGAAAGCTCTTGCGTCGCTACGCGGTGACGCCGATGAAAAGAAGCCATTTTTTGCTCGCCGCCTTCTGCTCGCGACTGCTCTTTCTTTGCGTGGAGCTCTTCATCTTGGTGACCTTTGGGGCTCTTGCTTTTGGCACCAAGGTGCAGGGCAGCTACCTCACGCTCGCTTTGGTTGCCCTGGCGAGCACGGCTGCTTTTTCGGGCATCAGTCTGCTCATCGGTGCTCGGCTAGAGAATACAGAAACGGCCAATGGTTGGATGAACCTTGTTCAAATGCCGATGTGGGTTTTTGGTGGGGCATTTTTTAGCTACGAACGCTTTCCTGAATGGTCTCATTGGCTGATCGAATTACTTCCCCTCGCCGCAGTCACCAACAGCCTGCGACTCGTCTTCTCTGGCGACGCTACTTTTGCATTGCTGCTCGGACCAATGACCGTGCTCCTGGCCTGGGCAATATTAGGTTTCGGATTTGCAAAACGCTATTTTCGCTGGCAGTAGGCGCCTGGCCGGGCTACGCCCTGCCGCATCCCGGCCCTGCAGCATCCCCCGAGATCAGTTTCAGTCACTCCGCATCGTTCACAGAGGCCGACGTCTTTCGCTGGCACAGGACCGCATTGAGTCCGCCATTTTTTAAGCGTTCAGCCCGTTCAAAAAAGCTCGGCAGCTTTTGCGCACCTTGAGAACTCATGATCATACTGACCACCCGCAAGTCGGGCCGCTCCTCCAAGACTCGATAAAATTTCTTTAACGCACCACGCTCAGCAATCCGCTTCCCGTAGGGTGGATTAGTCATCACCCAGGCACCCCGAGGAATGGAAGAGGCAATTTCCTCTACTCTACCTTGATGTAATTGCACGACGTTCGCCCTCGGTGAACCCGCAAAGTTCGCCCGAGTTGCCTCCAGGGCTCTCGACGAGATATCGCTACCAATCACCGCTTCAAAGAAAGAATCGGCTGAAGATGACCCTTTCATGCGAGTGCAAAGAGCAACGTAATCCGACTGCGAGAAGTTCTTGAATTGCTCAAAAGCGAATTTGCGTCGAAGAGCTGGGACCTCAGCCTCTGCCCAGCTCACGGCTTCCAGAAGAATCGTTCCAGCCCCGCAAAATGGGTCCCACAGAACTCGCTTTTGCTCGGAGCTCTCCTGAACGGTCAGCTCTTTGCCGACCGGCTTGCTCAGTACTGCAGGATGATCTGAGGGGACATCATGAAGAGCACATGCTGACTGAAATGCCTTACTGACGACAGCGGCTGCTAAGGTTTCCCGAAGAGAGCCTCTTTCTACGCATGCGCGTTGTCCTCGACGATGCAAACGATAGCCGCCGGCATTTAAACTCAATTGGACTTGATCTTGGTGAACCCGCACCAGCACGCCCACAGCTCCCTCGTCTTCTCGACCGAGAGCTAAACCAAACCGTTCGGTGAAGACTTGCGTTACTCTTTCCTCAACGGCTCCACTATGAATTAACTTGGAACGATGACAGACCGCTCGAACCGCTACCGCAGTCCCAGGAGCCAACCAGGCGTGGAGAGGGAGCTTAGCGACGCCGTCTCGAAGTTCATTGAAGTGTCGAGCTGAAAATAATTTCATGCGCACCCAAACAGCTTCGGCAAGACGCAGCTCCAGGCACAGTCGCCAGAGCTCTTCGCGGCTCACTCGCAGCTCAACACCTTCCGGAAGAACTCCTTTGGGATGAAGCGAATAACCTAGGGAGCGGACCTCGTCGGCAAGTAAGGAAGCCAGCCCCCACGGGCTTTGCAAGAACACAAGGTAAGATGAAGTAGGAGACATAATGAATTGTAGGACAACTGCTTCTCTTCTGACGTTAAGCGAGAAAAAGACGCGCAGCGCAGCGCCACAGAAAGGCGGCTAGAATAGCTAAGAAAACCTTTTCCGAGCAGGAAAATTCTACACTCTTTATTTTCCCCTTATTTTCGGCCGAAATTCTCCGTTTTATCGAAAGGGCAACGCTCTGATTCAGCGACCGTATTGGAGCTCATGCTCTTTTCCTCTTTGACTGTCGACAATAGTTGAAATTCAAGCAATCGTAGATCCGGCGAAGTAATGAACTCTGCATCCAAGATTCTGACTCAACCGAAAGTCGTGGCGAACTATCGTCTCGAAAAGCGAATCGGTGCGGGCGCCATGGGTGACGTCTACGAAGCGACACACCTCCGACTCGGTAAACGCGTAGCCTTAAAATTGCTCATGGCTGGGCAAGGAGACCCAGAGCTTCGTGAGCGCTTTTTGCAAGAGGGCATTGCAGCATCCCGTATCCGTCATCCCAATGTGGTAGAGGTCATGGATGCTGGTCAAGACGGAGAGCATGATTACTTGGTCATGGCTTTGCTCGAAGGTGAAAGCTTAGCTGACCATCTCAAACGAACGGGACGCCTCAATCTCACCGCGGCTGTTGATCTCATCATCCCCTTATGTGCGGCTCTTCATTGCGCCCATCGGGTTGGCGTCGTGCACCGAGATATTAAGCCGGGCAATATATTCTTGGCAGACGTCGGACGCTGGCAACCTGAGCCCATGCTCCTCGACTTCGGCATTTCAAAGCTCGTCGGCTCCCAAGACCACTCGCTTACGCAAAACCCACGCTTCATCGGCACACCGTTTTACATTGCTCCCGAGCAAGCAGAGGGAGCTCCAGGCTCTGCCCTATCAGATCAATACTCCCTCGCGCTGACTCTCTACGAGCTCATCTTAGGCATTCGTCCCTTCGAAGAAGAATCCGACAGCCTGCTTCGCCTTTTGCGCGCGATTACCGAAAAACCAATCCCCTATGCCCGCCATTACGACCAATCGCTTCCCGAGGATCTCGAAGAAGTGTTGAGTGTTGGCTTGGCCAAGGCTCCGAACAATCGTTTCGACGACCTACAGGACTTCGGTGCAGCCCTATTGCCTTTCGCAAGCCTCACTATTCAGCGAATCTGGGAAGGTGCGTTTGTCAGTGCCGATCGTACTCTGAACTCAATTAATTCGCCCATCAGCGCAGGGCCAGCGGTCTCCGGACATCGCCGCGTACAGGTTCGGGTAGAAGCTCAAACCCCCATTCCGGGCGAGCTCGAACAA
>JAKVCH010000560.1 GCA_022447485.1 Polyangiaceae bacterium
TCGACCATGACCGTCCGGATAGCATCGGTAGAGTTCGCTCTTTCTTAGGCAACTTTGGCATGATGGTTCGGGCGTATACTTATATTCGAGAGTTGGGCCCGGTTGGTTTACGGGCTGTGAGTGAAAAGGCTGTACTCAATGCCAATTATCTGGCTGCGAGAATTCAGCATATTTTCCCGTTGGGCTTCGAGACGCCTGCCCTCCATGAGGCTGTCTTTACCGATCGAGCCTTCGAACAAAAGACAGGGCTTAAGACTCTCGATATCGCAAAGCGCCTGATCGATTACGGTTTTCATCCTCCAACCGTCTATTTCCCATTGGTGGTTCGCGGCGCGATGATGATTGAACCCACAGAAACGGAATCGAAGCAGACTCTTGATGAATTTGTCTCTGCCCTGGAATCGATTGTTGCGGAGGCTGAAAACGATCCTGATCTTTTGCGCGAGGCCCCGCACTTGCCCCGTTTAGGTCGCCTCGATGAGGCTCAGGCAGCTCGTAAACCACGCCTGCGTTGGACGCCTTCTGAAGACTAGTCTCAATTTTCCGTTCAATTCGCGAACTCAGAGCCGAGAAGTCGAGGGAACGGGTGGGAAATTTTGCTTCGTCGCTCAAGATCCCCCAGAGTGATTGGTAGAGCCGGGCATGGGCTCACCTCACGCAATTGAATTTTTCTAGTCTTTCGAATCGTTTCTTTCTTTTGCCGCTGCTTGCGAAGGTGGCGGTGCTAGGGCTGATTTTTGTCGTGGGTTTGGGAGCGTTGTTGCGGCATCAGGAGAAGGAGGCTTCCGTTGAGAGCATTGAACGTGAGCTTGTTCCTGAGCGGAGAGGCCCGACTCCGATTGAATCAATGCAGGTTGTATCCGTTCAGCAGGAACTCGTTCCAGGAGCTGAACTTAATTTCGTGGAGAAGGGGCTTGTTGGTTCGCGCGCCTTTGAACGTGAGAACCATGCCTGCTCTCAGCGAATTCTCCGTGCTCTTCGAGAGCCTGCTCTACCAGGGGCTCCCCTTTTGGAGAAAAGCAGAAAGTGGATATTCATGAGAAGCCGAGGGGAGCCCGTCCTCTTTCTACGAGAACCGCATTTTGAGAATGAGGTATCTTCCTCGATGGCTACTTATCAAGGGCTACTGAGGGATGGCCGTTACCCGCGGGGAACGGCGGTGAAACTGATTCAGCGCTATCGTGGCTATCCTCGGCTATTGCGACAGGCCTTCCTGAGGGAGGGGTATTTCTATACCGAGGATTCTGCTGCGGCTATGGCGATGACGCGGCTTTTAAAAGTAAGAGACTTTTTTGATGAGCCGCGGGTGTCCTTGATGCGAGGCTCGACTGTGCATCGGTTGAAGCAGTCGAAGTCTGGACGTTATCTATTTGAGACGGGTCCCTGGAAGGGGCGAGTGGCGACTCTTTTTCTTTTTGATCGTTTATGGTCTGGCTGGGGCAACCTTTCGAAGAGTCTTCATGTCGACCTTTTGGAACTAACTCGTCGAGAAGGAGTCGAGCGCCTCGACGTTGAGTACCTGACAGAGAGGCAGATCGTTGCCCGGCTGCGCTTCGCCGGTTTTTGGGCCTTGGCGCTTTTAGAGCGAGATGGGGCGCAGCTCCGGTTAGACTGCGTGGAAGTGCCCGAACATGAGCGTCGTCACCTTGAGCTTGCGCGTGATGAAGCAAAGCGTCGAGCCCTTGTGTTGGAGGCTTTACGTAGCTCGATTCACGGGCAGGTTGATGAGCAATTGCCATTTGACGAGCCTCGAACAGAGGTGGGTCAACAGGATGGAGAATTAAGAGCTCATTTTATGGATGCTTACCTGCGCGGGAAGAAAAAGTATGAGTTCAATGAAGATGAATATCGAGTCTACGATGCTCGCGGTCGCCCTTTAGTTCCCCAGGTGTGCGTGGACTTTGTTACTGAGACTTTAGAGAGAGCCAGCGGTATGCATTATCGTCGTCGAGGCCTTCCGCCAGCAAGAGTGCTTGGAGCGATCAATTTTTCGGACCTATTAGGCGATCGACGGCGCAGCGAAGGCGGGTTGCGTTCTCTGGCAAAAAAGAACTCTGACGTTTGGCGCTTAAGGAATTTCCCGGAACGAAAATGGGAAAAATACGAGGATATTCATCGATTCTTTCGATTTATTTTGGATCATCGTGAAGACTTCCAGGAAGGCGATATCGTTTTTATTCGCGGGCGAGCTGCCTGGGACGATTACGAGGAGCTGCACACCCATACCTTCTTCATTTACCAAAATGATCCGATCACTGGCGTACCGAGTCTTCTCGTCGGCAACTCCGGACGACCGCGAATTCTCACCTGGGACCGCGAAATGGAACGGGCACCGCGACGCAGTATTCGTCACCGCATTCGCATGAATACCGAATGGCTTTATGAGCGATTCTTGTTGTCCGAAAAGCAGGTCGGTGAGGACAAGGCAGAATAGAGCAGGTTAGGCTCGTAGAGAGACGCCAGCCTCGATTTGGCTGGCGAGGCGGAGTCGTTCAGCGAGCCGGA
>JAKVCH010000561.1 GCA_022447485.1 Polyangiaceae bacterium
CAACAACCTCGCGAGCATCGCTACCGCAGGATAGAGACAAGAAATACGCTTCGCGACGATTCGAACGCCAATCGTCAAAGACGATCCCCAGAGATCCGTCCTCTGCCAAAGCCGCAGCGCCGACAAGACTATCAGCGCTATCCTCCGTGAGTCGAAAACGCTCCTCGATAGTCGTAAAGTTGAAGTCCAACACCTTGGCGTAAACTTCATAATTACCCTCAAGGGTATCTGACCAAATCAGCAAGAAGCGGTCGCCGAGGGAAACCATCGAGTGGCCCCGAGCAAATTCTGCCCCCTCGGTTAGTCGAGTTGCGGCAACAAGAACCTCACCCTGAGGGGAAATCAAACTACCCCAGATAGAATCACCGGGAAAAGTACCGAAGCGCGTCCAAGCAACAAGAAAACCTTCGGGAACGGGAACGATTTTGGCTCGATGACCATCAACGGCCTCGAGAGAAATCAACTCAGAACCGTCTCCAAACCTGTTCGAGAAACTCTGAAAGACAATCTCGCTTTGATAGGCAGTACCATTGTACCGGAGCCGAGTCGCGACCACGCCGAGCCGCTCCGCAGAAACAGCTACTTGAGGATATTCAGTGCTATCGAGGCTATTTAATAGGGGCACCTCAGAGTCAAGAAGCTCACCCTCTCGACTGATGATTGCGCCCCAAACGCGAGCATAACCACCATCTCCAAAGTTACCGCGATCGTCGTGGACGACATAAAAGGAGTCGCCATCAGAAGCCAATTGCCCATGGATAGAAAAGTCGTCGGAATTACTCAGCCGAAGATCTTCCGATAACTTTTCACCAGCGAGGTTAAAGCGCGAAAAATACACTTCATAGTTGTCATCCACTCGCGCATCCGACCAAACCGCGCCAACAATATTATCTGCAGTCGCAACACTTGCTCCAAATGAAGCAGCATTCACCGCAGTTGTATTCACTGGCCCAAAGATGGTGGTACCGCTCGCGTCGAAAGCCTGAATCAGAGACGTCGCTTCGACCTCTTTTCCCCAAAGTCCGAACACAAATCCGCCAGACACTGAGGAGAGACTTTTTCCGGACGAAGAGCTTTGGCCCGTGGGCGTCATGACCTGAGGCTGACTCAGGGTGAGCTCAGAGAGCAAAGTAATCTGATTGTCGATGACACCATCGCAATCATTATCAATACCATCACAGACCTCCGCGGCACCTGAATAGGCAAAAGGGCTGTTGTCATTACAATCGTCTCCGCAGCTACCTTCTTCTCCGGGGAGAAATCCAGCTAGAGGCGCCCGATAGCCATCACCGTCTGCGTCCTCTGTTTTGTATTCCTTCAAACACAGTCCCGTTTCAGGCTCACAGCGTGACTCAACACAGGGATCACTTGACTCACACTCACGCTCAAAGAGAACAACGCAAGCGCCCTCTTCACAGACTTGGGGAGCGCAGAGATTCCTCTGATCGCAATCAACCTCCGACATGCAAGTGGTAATATCCTCCTGCTCCGAAAGTGGACTATTTTGGACTTCTGATCGTGAGCAGCCTAAGGCGGAAGCCCCGAGTGATAGCGCCAAGAAATACAGAATGAGATCTCTCAAAAACATACTCCGTACCCCGGGATATCTAGCTCTGAACAAATCAACCCGGCAGCACACCCATTCACACCTGCAAGAGCGCATAGCTCGGCACAGCGGGCGCCACCGATAGCTCCCACCACGCAAATATGCCCCGCTGCACATCCGGTGAGAGAATCGTCACAGAACTCTCCTTGAACAGCCATACCCGTGGGGATGCACTCAGCTCCGTAGGTGGCAAACCCGCAGCCTTCGCCGAATGGGTAGATCAAAAAGGGGAAGCAGCCTTCTCCGGCGGGACAACCACTCTCCGCAGCCAGCGCATCGCATTCCGTGATTGGCTCGGGAGGCTCTTCGTCTGGACAGTCCTCTTCCTCATAGTCGGTAGGCTCGACCACAGGTGTTGGCTCAGGCTCAACGGGCGCTGGTAGAACAATATTTTCCTCGACCGGCAGGGGCGGCTCGACGAACGTCACCCCTCCCGGACCTTCGACAACAAGTTCGGGACGCTCAGCGCGTCCACCACAGCCGCCAAAACACATGGCCATCAAAAAAATGCCGCAGACTAGGCTGAATGACTGCCACGAGTGCTCACCTGACTTCGTCATGAAAGCTAAGTAGCGATGAGCTTGAGAAAAAGAATACGTCATCTGAGGACCTCTGCCGCCCTGAAAGTGGTAAGGGTAGCTTGTTTTTGCCCCGATTCTCTTTTTTTTCAAGGAGATCTGACATAGGTGTGCTCAAGAACCGATGAAATCGCGCCTAAGAAATAAAAATACACCAAGATTTCATCCGCTTTTGGGCGCGCTTGGAGTTTTCTGCTGCGTTGGTTGCGACCCCAGTCCCCCCGAGCCAAGCGCACCACTCAAGAGCGCTCATGCAGAAAGAGCCAGTGCGCCTGCACCTCGGCTGCTCGGTGCAGATCAACCGATACCTCGGAGCCCAT
>JAKVCH010000562.1 GCA_022447485.1 Polyangiaceae bacterium
TGCCTGAGGAGGCAGCCCAAGGTGCCGCGAGCGGTGGAGTGGAAGCCGCCGATGGCTTAGTGGCGCAGTATCAGGAGATCGTTTTATGAGATTTTCTTGTTTTTACCGACTGAGCTTCCGGCCTCTGCTCTTCTATCTTCTCTTGACCTCGAGTGCGGCCCTGGCTGGGGAGAACAATGGCGCACTGAGTTCGGCGGAGCAAAAGGCGGCGGCTCAACAGCTTTTTTCACGGGGGCGTCAGCTGGTCACGGCTCAAGACTTTTCCGGTGCATTGGCCTCATTTCGCCAAGCGGCACAGGCGTACGCGACTCCGGGTATCCTCTACCATGTCGCTTGGTGCCACGAAGAGTTGCATCAAACACTGCAAGCGCACCAGGTCTACCTAGAAGTCGAACTCTTATTAGCCAGCCAACCAGCTGCGGATGTCGCCCAGCTCTTGCCGGAGGCTCTGAATCGCGTCGAGTCTCTATTGAGCGTCGTTGACTTTGTGGAGCTGCCTCAAGAATTCAATATTGAAGTTGATGGCGAGAAAAAGACGCTTCCTGAAGAGGGTCGTCTTTTTCTTTTGCCTGGTGTGCACCATTTTCTACTGACCTCGCCGGGGCGTGAAGATGTAGAAGTAGAGCTAGAGCTGGCTCCAGGTCGCAGCGAGCCGCTTCGTTTTGGTGCTCTTGTGCCTCCTCGTCAAAAGAAAGTCACAGCGCCTCAAGAGTCGCGGCTTTCCTATTGGCGAGTGGGGTCATTTTATGGAGGGCTTGCGCTGAGTGTGGGCGGTGCGGGTATGATGACTGCTGGCTTAGTGATGACGGGCAAGGCGCAAGCTGAATTGAAGCGCAGTGGACGTGATGATTTAGATAGCTCCACCTGCTTCGATGCATCGACGACGGATGCGAGCTTTTGTAATTACTTAGACGAGCAGTCCTCGAAGCAGTCACGAGGCAAGGTACTCGCCATTGCGGGTGGGGCGTCGATGGCAGCAGGCATGACCCTTGCTGCCTTGGCTTATTGGATTTTCCCCGGGCAGCAGGTCTTTCGCGTCGTGCCAGCGATCGATGCCCAGGCGCGAGGTGTGCGCATATTTGGACGCTTCTGAAGGCCAGCCAGGAACAGAAAGGAAAGAACAGCGCAATCCAGCTGAAACTTTCTAGCTGCAGGAAAATTTTTCTGTCGCTTTCATGGAGGTTCGGCTGAATCGATATTGCTTGTTCCCTCACCCTTCCTAGATTGAAAGCGTTGCCATTCAGCGCCTCTTTTTTCGACCGGAGAATACCCTAGCCATGAAGCAGATCTTTCGATTGCCCCTTTCGACCCTTTCTTTCGCCTGCATTGCGGTTTCAGGCTGGGGGGCTGTGGCTTGCAGTGGCGGCCTTGAGTCGCCGCCGGGTAGCATGAATGGTTCAGGCACTGGCTCAGGCGATACGACGGGGATTCAATCACCATCAGCGTCTCCTGGTTCGAGTGATCTGGGCAGTGCTGACGGCGGCCTGGCGCTTGGCACAGAAGACAGCGGCGTTGCAGCTGTCGATGGCATTGCGGCCTTACCCGAACCTGTCTGCGACGAAAGTGGCGAAAATTGTACCTGCATCAACATGGCGCTTGTCGGGACTCTCGACAGCAATGCTACCGATAAAGACACCGGCGCTTTTACAGATTGGCTGAATAATAATTCCGGGGGCTCAGCTGTCGTCACGAACGTGACTGAGAAGCCGACGCTCACTCAAGAATACCTCCGGCAATTTCACGTGATCGTCTTGGCAAACATCAATGGTTGGCTCTTCTCTGAAGAAGAAAAGGCAGCCGTTGCCGATTGGGTGAGCAGCGATGGCGGCGGCCTCATCGCCTTGACCGGTTTTAATAGCGATGCCCAAGAGGTGATCGATACTAGCCAGCTTCTGAGTTTTGCTGGCTTCAGTTATGTCGGTGCTGGCCAGAGCGATTGGACCGCTAATAACGGTCAGAATACATCTGTTTTCTATCAGGGCGGCATGACCGATCTGAAGAACTGTCTTCCAAGCGACCCGAATGGTGGCGCTGTGATCACCACTGCGGTTCCTATCAACGATCAAACCGGAGAGTTTGAGGCACTTTCAGCAAACCTCGACTATGTCGGCGCGTACATTGGTTGGAGCGTTCAGGCGCCAGCTGAAGCGACCGTGTTGGCTACCGATCCTATCTCTGGCAAGACAATCGCTGCGGCCCAAAAGGTCGGCAACGGCAAGGTCTTTGCCTTTGGCGACGAATGGGTCATTTTCCGCAACCAATGGGAGGGCGTGAGCACCAACGGCGATCCAAAGTGCTCCCTCGATGGCGCCGGCGGCGCCGAGAAGCATGGCGTGAACACTCTCTATCAAACCAAGCAGTTTTGGTACAACGCGATTAGTTGGTCGGCTCCGCCCAATGAGTGTTTCCAAATTACTGATAACGAAGTAATTATTCGTTAGGATTTACCTACGGTTGACCGGCGGCTTGCCATGGGTGGCCGCGGGCTTGCTCCGCCTCGG
>JAKVCH010000563.1 GCA_022447485.1 Polyangiaceae bacterium
GCAGCGTTGCTTGCTGGGGCAGAGATGCAAGCTCCCAGCTGGGCGATGGTGCCAACGATGACACCAAGCGCCTCCCGGTCGATACTGGCCTACGCAACGCAGTAAGTATTGCAGCCGGGCAAGTTCATGCCTGCGCGGTTGATCAAGATGGCGACGTCTACTGCTGGGGAAACGGTGAGTTTTCCGGCGTACTTGGGCTGGGCGGAAGCATCACAGAAGTCACGGTCCCTACGTTACTGACCGATAGCGACGTGAGCGGCCAGAGCCTGGAGGTGGCCGTCGGCTACGACTACTCGTGCGCGCGCTTAAGCAGCGGTCACGTGGCCTGCTGGGGTTCGGATCTTAACGGAGCGGTGGGGGATGGTGCAGACGACAACGCCGCGCATTATCGGCCAGTGCCCGTAGCGACTGGTGTGGTTGACAATAACGTGACTGCTCTCGCTGGCGGTAACCGTCATATCTGTGCGCTCCTGAGCGACGGACGCGTCGCCTGTTGGGGACGCTCTTCATCGGGCCAGACCGGAACAGGAGAAACGCCTGCTCTTCAAGAGGAACCAGCGCTCGTCGTTGGTCTTCCTGACGCTGACGTCACTCAGCTCGCGGCAGGGGCCGGTCATACCTGCGCTCTTCTTGAAAATGGAGCCCTCTATTGCTGGGGGCGGGGGTTTTACGGGCAGCTCGGCCAAGGGTCTCGCGAAAGTAGCTCGACGCCGATTCAGATCGTCGAGGCAGATGCCGAGAACCCAGTGATTTCAGTCGCGGCTGGGTACAACCAAACCTGCGCACTCTGGGAGGATCAAACGATTCAATGCTGGGGATATAACTTTGCTGGTGCCTTGGGGATAGATTCAGATGTCGACTTTTCTCTGGAGCCTCTCACGCTTGATAGCGCTCCCGAGAGAACGGTAGCCATTAGCGCTGGTCGCTATTTCAACTGTGCCCTCTCCAACCGCGGTAACGCCCAATGCTGGGGAAAAGACAATGCTGGCCAGCTTGGCACCGGCAACCCTCCGAGCGGTGAACAATATGCACCAGTGAACGTCGACCTTTCCGATTTTGATGCATCTATCCTCAAGATAGATTCAAATAGCTCAACGACCTGTGCCCTTCTTACTTCGGGTGAGGTGATCTGTTGGGGAGGTGGAGGGCTCGCCCTGGGGGCCGGAGAAGACGCGAGCGGACAGGAGTCGCCCGTACGAGTGCTGGGTGCCGTTCAACAAGACTATGTCGTGGATCTAAGTGTCGGCAGTTCCTTTTCTTGTGCGGTTCTCCAAAGCGGTAGCGTCGCATGTTGGGGAGCTGACTTCTTCGGCACTTTGGGCAATGGCGAGTTTCGCATCTCCTCTCAGTATGAATCAAGGCTTGTTGAGCCTGGTGTCATCAGTAGCAACGCCGTAGCTGTCGCAGCCGGCCAGTACCACGCCTGTGCTCTTCTCAACACTGGCGAAGTCACATGCTGGGGTAAGGCGTCTGATGGCGTTCTGGGCATTGGTGAAACAGAAGAGGAAAGTCTGGAAGAACCCTCACCAGTTCTTTCGATGCCCGACAATGAGCGAGTTGTGGCGCTCGAAGCAGGCGCTGACTTGACCTGCGCCCTGCTCGAGAGTCAGGACCTTGCTTGTTGGGGGAGCGACGACGATGGTCAGCTCGGCAACGGGCCGGATTCGAGTGATTCAGTTCTGATTCCGACTCGCCTGGCGGCTTCTGATATCGGCAGCGAGGTCAGCTCCATTGCCATGTCTCTTTTTTCCACGACTTGTGCAACTTTGGTGAGCGGCCAAGTTGCCTGTTGGGGTAGTAATCTGCAGGGGACGCTGGGTGATGGGAGCGAGGCCGACAATGAGAGTCCGGTCTACGTCGTCGACACCCCCTTCATTTCAAAGGCCATAGGCACCTCTCACGGGCAACGGCACTCCTGTGCTGTCGATGCACGTGGGGTCGTCAGCTGTTGGGGGAGTAACGGTGATGGACAGCTTGGCGTAGGCGACGAAAGCCTCAGCGAAAGCTTTTCGCCTCGACTGACTCCGGTTGAATGGGACTGAGTCGTTCCGTGCCTCGCTTGGCTGGTTTCCAAGAGATGGACCGAAAAAAGCTCCGACCCTTGACGGGGCGGAGCCTTTTTATCCAGAGCCTTTGCTCTGCGTCGTTTGGCACTTTAGAATGCGATATTTACACCTGCTGAGATACCAGCGCCACCGTAGCCGCCGCCGACTTCGCCACGAATACCCCAGGTCTCGTTGAACTTGTAGGTGGTGCCGACAAGGGTACTGAAGTGAAAGGCCGCGCCGTTGTTAATGTAGGCGCCGAGACGAAGGGCCGCATAGGCGTCCCACTTCTTCTGCAGATGGAAGTTCCAACGAGCACCAGCGAATGGTGTGACGCCGACAGCGAAGGGATCAAGAAAAAGGATTGTGTTCAGGCCGACCTCGATATCAAAAGAGTCATTGATGGGTACGAAACCCTTGTCGACGATAGGGATATCCAGGATCCCGATCGG
>JAKVCH010000564.1 GCA_022447485.1 Polyangiaceae bacterium
GGCCCCCCGTGCCGCATTAGGCGAAGAACTTGGGGAGCAGATAGCTCGCTTTCAGGTGGAAAGGTTCTTCGGTCGCTCTCCCTCCGCCGAGGAGGTGAGTGCGGCTCGACAGGCAGCTTCGCTTTGTGTGCCTCAACCATGTGATGCTCAAGTATTTGCTCGCGCTTATTGCTACGCGGCTCTTTCTAGCAGTGAGATGATTTTTTATTGATCCAAGGAAAAGCTGATGAAATTACCTAAGAAAAAAACGTCTGCTTCAAATCAAGAGCCTCCCGTCGTTGCGCCGAACGCCGCCTCTAAATCAGAAGACTCACTCTGTCATCAAAAGCAAGCTAAGAAGGGCACGAGCCGTCGTCGTATTCTTCAATGGGGTGCGGCGGCAGCTGCAGGCGTTGCCTTTCCACATATTTGGGTTCCTCGGCCAGCCCGTGCGGCAGGGGGTGGAGCAGGCTCAATTCGCCACTTGATCTACATTCGCCTGAGCGGGGGCTTTCGCTTTCCTTGCGCATTTAATGCGGACGTTGCTGAGCAGTTCAACCCTTTTGGCCTGCAGAGCGACGGAGTGCCTTCGGGAGTCGATTGGGGGGTCAGTTCTTTACTCTCAAGATCAGCCTTTCTCGATGGCGAAGGTCGTCGCGATTTAGGGATGAAGCCGGTTCATCAGTTTGCGGACAGAATCACTGTCATGCCAGCTGTGGACCATGAACCCTTAGCCGGTCGGGCTGACGGAAATCATGAAACAGGTCTAGAGCGTTACTACACGGGTTACGTGAATGGAGAGGCAGGCTTCTTTACGCGTATTTTCCGAGGCCTAAAAGGGCGCTATGCCGCAGCGGAAGAAGCCGGAGAAGTTATCCTACCACCATTCGTCATGGGTGGGGCAGCTATGGCTCGTGGGTTTGGGGAGTACGCAGCCTATCGCCCACCAGTTTTGAATGGCGCTACCTTCGAAAGGTTTTCGGCCCAAGGAGAGGGGGTTCCTTCTTGGGCCACTGACCTCGTGGGCCAAGCAGATCGTCGTATGCGCGACCGACAGCATCCTGCACTCAGAGAACAAGTGGATTCCTACATCCGCTCTCGAGCCGCGACGGCAAGTTATGCTGATATATTTGATAGTGATGCGTTGAAGGTCGATCGCGCTTCAGATGAGCTTATTGATGGTATCTCAAACACTGAGTTGCGGAGTCTTTTTGGAAATGGTCGTACTTCGGCGAATTTACGATTAGCCCTGCGACTCTTCCAGTTTGGTTGTCCAGCTGTTTATCTTGATCAGGGAGGGTACGATTATCATTCTGGCGAAGAAAACGCTTTGCCCGGCGCAATCGAATCTCTGAATCATCAGTTGAGCGCCTTGTTTTTTGCTCTCGAGAAGATGCAGCATCCTGAAGGTGGCAGTTATTGGGATCATACTCTCGTCGTGCTTGGTAGTGAGTTTTCCCGTACGGCCCGAGGAGGTCGTTTTAACTCGGCCCGGGGTAGTGACCATAACGGAGACAACAGCACTCGGTGGATGTCGATGCCATTCTTCGGTGGTGCTGTGCCGGGAGGACGAGTCGTCGGGGCTAGCACTTCTCGGGACTCGCTTGAGGCAGAGGGTAAAGTCTATTCTTATCGTTCTGTGATGAACACACTGATGGAGGGGCTTGGCTGCGATGAGTCCGTCTTCTTTCCAGGAGACGAATGTGTGCAAGAACTTTATGGTGATTCATGAAGGATTATTTTATTCAGAATGCCCTGCTCGGGCTTTGTTCCTCGTTGCTCCTAGCGCAAGGCTTGGCTTGCAGCGAGACAAGTCCAACTCGGGCTCCTGTAGGTGAGCTTCCCTCCGGTTTAGATTGGGCGAGCTCTCCAAGTTTTCAGACTTCGGAATTGCGGGCGGAACCTTACACTGGCGAACTAGCGCCTGTTGCCGAGGCGCAGCGCAGATTGCCAACGGGGTCGGCCCTGCACTCAGAAGTCGTATTGAGAAGCTGTGGGCCGCTCGGTGGCGTCTGCCATAATCGAAAAGAGTATCCAGACCTACGGTCTCAGGCGAGCTTCCTGTCGGTAATCGGAGCTGAGTGTAACGTTCAATCCGCGACGCCTGAGGGGGTTTTCGACGGTTGTGAACGGGTGGGCGACCGCTTTGATGTCGATGGCTCTTCACTCGTAGAGATTGCTTGGATTGAGCTCATTCCGGGTGACCCTCCCGAATCAGGCGAAGATGGTTCTCCCGAAATGGCAGGGTTGCACGTGCATTTAAGTGAAAGCATTTCGAATGACCGCAATGCTTTCTTTTCGACTGGTCATTTCACGCGAACGTTTATTCGAGAAGGTGAAGTTGAAGATCTCAGTTATTTTGCTCTTGACCTTCGGTGGCGCCACTTTGATGAAGGTAAGCATTGGGTGGCAGAAGTTCCTTCCTATGCCACAGATCGGGTCAATTCCCTCCTACAAGTGGGGGTAGAGCAGGGCGACTTGAATAGGAACGGTATTTTTGGAGCTCGACCTGGAG
>JAKVCH010000565.1 GCA_022447485.1 Polyangiaceae bacterium
GTGACAAAATAGCGAAGTTTCAACTCTCGATGATGAGCCAGTGTCCCTTCGGGAACATTGCACTCGAGAGCTTACTGAGAGCGCAGGCGCTCGTGCCCGGTCAGATTGCGCTCGAAGTGAGTTACCTCGGACAGATGCGTGACGGCCAGCCCTTCTCGATTCGAGGGGATGCGGAACTCACGGGCGCCAAGCTTGGACTGTGTGCCCAATCTCTTGTCACGAACGAGCGCAGAAAGGCTGCGTTTTTCTCCTGCTTCAATCGGGCCTATCAGAGGTTGCCAGATGGTTGGGAAAAGTGCGCAAAGGCCGCGAATGTTGAGGTTTCAAAGCTGCGGGGCTGCGCAGAAGGTCTCAAGGGGAGAAAGTTGGTTGAGGCCTCATTCGCGGAAAACGAGGCTGCGAACATCACGGCGAGCCCGACGCTCAGGTTGAACGGGCAGAGCTATACTGGGGGGCGGCACTCAAGGGCGCTCGCCCTGGCAGCTTGCGATGCGCTGAAGAGTGATTCTAGTGAGTGTTTGATGCTGCGAGATGCAAAGCGTTCAGAATTTTTAATCATCTCGGACAAACGATGCGATAGGGTAGGGTGCGATCCCAAGAGCTCGGTAGCGAAGATCAAGGCAGCGCTGCCTCCAAACGAGCTATCATCAAAAGACTGGCTGGAACTGGAACCAGAATTGCGACAAGAGCTCGCTCCGCGACTCCCTGCGCTAATTATCCCTAAGATTTTCAGTGAAGACCCGGAGTTGAGAAATCTTTTTGACCAGGTGTGGAACCAACTGGCGGACGGTCGGTATGTGGTCAGCCTGGGTGAGTGGGATCCGCGGGCCGAAGTTTGCGGAAATGGAGCGGACGATGATGATGACGCCAAAGTGGATTGTGACGACGAGGACTGCATAGGGCGGCGTCAGTGTTTGAGAGAAACACCTAACACGCTGACTGTCTTTCTGGACGAAGGGGGGGCTTTCAGTGACCGCGCCTACGAAGCTCTCGAATTGCTGGGTAGGAACCTGGCTGACAATAAGCACTCCGTAAAGCTCGAACTAGTGCAGACGGGTAGGGTGACGAAGGATGGGTGGTTCCCTGCTCGGGGCAAAGAGGTGGAGCCGGCTGTGGTCGCCCAATTGTGTCTGCAAGAAGCCACTGATGGCTGGTTGGCCGCGCAGTTTGGAATGTGCCAGGCGTCCGGCGGTAAGGTTCAAGGGTGCCTTAGAAGGTCGCTCCAGGGAGCAAGGGCCAATGTGGGGTTGCTCCAATCCCAGCTAGACCAGATTAGCGAGTGCGTGCGGGGAGAGCCTGGAAAAGCACTCGCGAAGTTAGGTTACGCTAGAGCATCTGCGCTGCCGGTGAAGCAAACGCCACATGTGTTGATCAACAATACGCTAGAAACAACAAGCTACTCGCCAGAGAACTTGAGAGAGAAGTTTTGTATGAAAAATCCAGAAAATACAGCTTGCAGGGGCTTGCTGGGGCCAAAGCCTGGGGAAAAGTGATGGTGTTTGGGCACAGACCGACCGCATGTTCTGAGCGGTCTAAGTCGCATTCGATCTTAGCTGTGTGCGGCCTCACGGTTTCCATCGGGCTGACACTCGGACTCAGTGCATGCGAAAGAGGCAGCGACAAGGTATCTCAAGCCTCGCGTTCTCCGTTGGCCTATGAAATGACCTGCCGACCCTTTCCGCTCGAAGACGGACCGGATGTCGCTTGTGTGCGGATCAACACGAGCACGGGAGACTCGAAACTGGTGGTGGCTTCGAAGGTGCCTGCAGTCGCCTCAGCGGTTGAAGCCGTTGAAACGAGCCGATTTAGTGTCTTCTGTGAAGTGACCACCGAGCGCTCATCGAAATTAGTTTGCTTGCGTCTGGATCGTGAGACAGGAGCCATCGCTCGTATCCCACTGAAGCAGCTTCCCCGTCTCTATCAGTAGACCCGCTCAAGTTTGGTCGGCTCCAGCTTCCACGAAGAGAGCCTGCGCGCCAAAGAGCAAGTTGGATCGAACTTTTGGTGCAGGCCGGCCATTAGGCCGGAACGAGCTTCGTAAGCTGTTTGTTTGCTTCAGAGTTTTATTGTGGCGTCAATAAAAAAAAATATTAGAAATTTGGTTGTTTCTGGGAATAAATTTCGAGGCCAGAAAAAAAAGCATTGTGTAGGCTAGCCCTGATCGGTTAATGATCTCTCCGCAGAAGTTGGGGTTGGAGAATGCATCGTTCGCTTTATTTAAAAAGTGGTGTAAAAACGGTAGCTTGGGGTGCTTGGGCGCTCTTTGTGCTCGCGTGCGATAATCGTTCGGCCACAAATGGTGCGAAGAAAGAGAGCCATGCCGACCTCTTGTCTGCCCCGTCTGAACCACCGCGTGGGGCAAACTTTTTTTCCGATTGTCGCTCATTTGAGCGCTTCATAGGGGGAGCGTGCACCTGTGAGGCGCGATGTACACCCCAAAGCGCCTGCCTCGACAACGGCTGTGGCGGGGAGTGCGACTGTCCGGACG
>JAKVCH010000566.1 GCA_022447485.1 Polyangiaceae bacterium
CGGAGTTCACCATTGCGAGGTCTGGCCCAGCAGCGTATGCCGCTTGAATATCTGCCTCAATTTCCTCTCGCTTGGCTGCTGGAAGCTGAGGCAACTTAGCGTAGAGCGCCCCAAGGCCATCATTTGCCGAGAAGCCAATTTCGTCGAAAGTCGCCCCATGCTTCTCAAAGACATCAGCGTAAAAAACGCGAACGCAATGACCAAAGATGATAGGGTCGGAGACCTTCATCATTGTCGCCTTCATATGAAGGGAGAAGAGGATTCCCGTGCTTTTCGCATCAGCCACTTGCTCATTGAGGAATTGAACCAAGGACTTCTTGCTCATGCGGGTGCCATCGAGGACTTCCCCTTCAAGGAGCGCAATGCCCTCCTTGAGGATCTTCTTGGTGCCATCGGTTCCCACAAACTCAATCTTTGCAGTGGTAGCTGCGGGCAAGGTGACGGACTTCTCGTTCGCAAAAAAGTCATCGCCTGACATTGTCGCCACATGAGACGCAGAGTCTGACGACCATGCACCCATCGAGTGGGGATGCATCTTTGCATATTCCTTGACCGCCTTGGGCGCCCGTCGATCGCTATTGCCTTCACGAAGAACCGGGTTTACTGCCGATCCCTTAATCTTATCGTAGCGAGCCTTGATTGACTTCTCGTCATCGCTCTTTGGTTCTTCAGGGTAATCTGGCAGGGCATACCCCTGAGCTTGCAGCTCTTGAATCGCGGCCACGAGCTGCGGGATCGAAGCACTAATATTTGGCAACTTAATAATATTTGCCTCTGGAGACTTCGCGAGAGCACCCAGCTCTGCCAAGGCATCACCAATCCTCTGATCCTCTTTGAGGAACTCGGGAAAGTTCGCCACGATGCGTCCCGCCAACGAGATATCGCGGGTCTCGACCTGGACGCCCGCGCTCCTGGTGTATGCCTGAATCATCGGCAAAAACGAGTAAGTCGCTAGCGCTGGAGCTTCGTCAGTATGGGTATAAATAATCGTGGGGGACTTCGTCATGATGGCGGGGAATACCCAGGCCACCGTTCCTAGACAAGCCCCTGCCGTCCCAAAGGTTGTAAATTAAAGAAATAGGCGCCCAAAAGGACCGTTTCCTGCGACGACACCAGCACCGCCTCTGGCAAGGCAATTCAAAGAAATGCCTTGCCAGCACTACTTGGCAGCGCTTTTTTCAGTCTATTGGATAAATTCTCCTAAGGACTGCAATTCGGCACTTCTGCGACGCAGGTCCGCATCTTCAGAGTTCCGGTCAGTCCGAGATAAGTCGAAGACGGCTGAGCGTTAGGGACAGGGGCTTTCTCCATTGTGAGAGAGGAGAAATCCTCGGCAAAATTCAGTGAGTTCATCGCCTGACTCCAGATTTCATCCTGTTCGTTGATGCCCTCATCAAGATTGCCAAAGCGGCAGACGAGCGCACCACCCTGGCAATCAACCTCGCCCTGGCTCTTGTAGTTTTGCCAACATCCCGGCTCAGTCGACTGGGCGTCAGCAGGCCCCCACTCATTATCGTTTTCATCGGCCGGTGCGCGTTCGGTCGCACAGCTTGAAAACTCCAGGGTCGCCGTTTCCCCGGTGATACTCAAGGAGCCTTCGCCCGTACCGCATTCTCCACCGTCAACTGAAGCCACCACATCAGTGATGACACCACTGACCTCAAACATTTGAGGCAGGGAGTAAGACATGATCACGGATGAACCTTCTGCAGGGGCACCATCTTGATTAGGGACCCGCACTGACAATGAACCGGGACCGACCGTCTTATTGGTATCGCCCAAGCCCCCTGTCGTGCCGGCAATCTCAAAATCGCCCTCAATGTCGTATTCTAAGTCCCACGCGGCACAATCTTGATCACCGCCATCAGGTCCGCCGCCAGATGAATCACTGGAGCCACCGGCATTCATGCCACCTGAGCTCATCGAGCCACCGGTGCTCATCGAGCCACCGGAATTATCAGGGTCAACATTTTCGCCCGTTTCGCCACAGGCAATGACAAGGGAAAGCGAGGAAAGGAGAAGACAGAAACGAAAGTTATTTTTCATGAAGGATATCTCATCAGAAAAGGCCTCTGGCGGGCCATGTGCGGAACGCGACCTCTTTCTTCCAGATTCCGATAAGATTGTAAATAAGGAAAGAGGCCGCGGGCTTCAGAGTAGGGAATGTGCTGGGAAAACTGCCGGTAATTTGTGCGTTTTTACGAATAGTTGGTACCTTGAAATTTGAGCTCCCGAAAAAGTTATGCAACGTCGCAACGCCTTAGTTTCCCTCGCTGGTCTTGGTGCCGCTAGTCTTCTTCCCTCGCCGGGAGTAGCTGCCGTTCCCACACCTTTCGTGCCCGTCGAACCAGCCCAGAGGAAGCGCGGACTGTATCTGAACTCCGGCACGCTCCTGGACTCTGAGAAATTAGAGGGGTTTCTGCGCCTCTCCACGGCATTCGGAGTAGATACCTTCATCGTCGACCTCTGGAATGGCG
>JAKVCH010000567.1 GCA_022447485.1 Polyangiaceae bacterium
GCTCACTCAGTCGCAATGACTGAATCTTCGAGCAATTGACAGAATATTTTTAAGGCTTCAGTCTGGCTCATGCCGCAGACATCGAGGACCTCTTCGACTGACGAAAAGCCGTCAATCAAAGAAAGAAGAAAACCCGCTCGATGGTCGAGAGAGAGCCAACGAATTTGGTCAGGGGTCATCACGACTCGAGGAACGAGGGAGAGAGAGCCAAGACGTGAGAGATACATATCGTGCGAGACATCTTCACATCGAGTGGCTAATTCTTTCGCTTCGGCATGCTCGGGGTCTTTTTTCAAAACCTCTTGAGCTAAACTAAGCGCTCCCGAAAAGTCGCCCATTGCAAAGCGATGGTTCATTTCATCGTTGGCGTTTTCTTCGTCAAGACTACCGACTAGGTCAAGCTGAGCGGGCTGGTTTTCGTCGGAGCCCTGGCCGGCTAAATTGGCGCCCTGAAGTAACCCTTCCGAAGTGAGCGAATTGGCCACTGGTGTTGGCACATGCGAAGGGCTTCGTGCTTGGGACGTTAGCTCGAAGCGGTCCCCAGGAATGAATTCTTCTTCGTCAATTATTGGAGGGGGTGGAGCTTCTGTGGCCGCGAAAGAAGCTAAGCGGTCGCGATTTGGCACGGTCCCGTCTTTTTCGTGGCGAAACCAGCTCGGTGGAGGCTGAGTTGGAAGAGCGCTAGGGGAAAGCTCCAGAAGTTCGTTGGGGCTGTCCTCGCTGGTCGCTGGCGGGGGAGGGGCCTCCGATGTTTCCTGCTGAGGTGCCTGGCGGGGGATGTCGTTGCGCGTTGTCAGTTGACGCTTGGCTGGTCGACGAGGAGGCGATGCGGAGCTTGGTTCTTCCTTGCTTGGTTGCGGTGTGCCAGAACTTGGGCTGAGGGTACCTTGGCCCAGTTGTTCCGCGTTTTGCATGAGACGCTTCGCGAAGTCGTCCGCGGGAATTTGCGGAACTTGGGTGATATGGCTGGAGCGATCGACCTTGGTTGGTGTTATTTTTTTTGGTGGCAACGAGCTCCGAAACACCGGTTGCTCGGCCTCCTCTTCACCCCAGCCAGAATCGAGGTCTTCAAGCTCCTTCGGGAGGATCGATGATCGACTGCGACTTTTGTCTGACTCGTTCATAATTCACTTGCTCTGGGCAACGGTTAGCCCGCCACAATACCCCGAAACATCTTCTCGGTACGCTCTAAGTTGGCGATTTCCCGGTCGACGCGCTCGGTGTTTTTACTCGTTATGGCGGCGCGAGCTGCTTCGAGGGTCTTTTGCGCTTTCGAGACGGAGTCTCCTCCAAAGTCGGCATTTCCCACGGCTCTTTCTACTTCAGGCAGCATATTATCAATCAAAGAGATAAGTGTTTCTGCCTTTTGACGGATTCCTTCATAGGCTTCGTCCGTCTTCCTCTCCACCATCAGATCGCTGGCTTCCTCAGCCATTTTCTTGATTTCTTCTGGGGTCAGGCCACTGGAGGCTGTGACCTGAATTGCTTGCTCTTGACCAGTTTCTAGATCCTTTGCATTCACACTCACAATTCCATCAGTGTTGATTTCAAAGGTGACCTCAATTTCAACGTGGCCTTTGGGCGCGCGTCGTAAGCCCGTCAAAATAAACTCCCCGAGAAGTTCGTTCTCCTCTGACTCTTCGCTTCCCCCTTGCATCACGATTATTTTGACGGCGGTTTGATTGTCGCGACTTGTTGTGAATGTTTTCCCCATGCTCGTAGGCACGGTTGTGTTCATGGGGATGAGTTCTTCGAAATGCTGGCCAAAGGTCATAATGCCCAAGGCATGGGGAGTGACATCAAGAAGGAGCACCTCAGTCTGATCCTCGACCAGCGCTGCGCCTTGAACAGCTGCGCCCATCGCGACCACCTCGTCTGGGTGTACGCCTCGGTTGGGAGACTGGCGAAAGAACTCCTCGACAGATATCTGAATCGCCGGCATGCGAGTCATTCCACCAACGAGTAGAACTTCATCGATCTCATCAAAGTCAAGTTGGGCGTCATCGAGTGCTTGACGGCAGATTTCTACCGTACGCTCAACAAGATCAGACGTGAGCTCTTCAAGCTTTTGACGGTTAAGAGTGGTCTGGAGATGCAGTGCTTCGTTGTTTTTGGTGGAGATGATGAAGGGCAGGTTCAGCTCTGCCTCGGGGATCTCCGATAACTCACATTTTGCTTTTTCAGCAGCATCGCGCAGTCTCTGCAGCGCCATCCGGTCTTCTCGTAGATCGATTTCATGCTCCTGATGAAAACCTTCGACGAGCCAATCAATAATACGTGCATCAAAGTCTTCTCCACCGAGAAAAGTGTCGCCGGTGGTTGCAATCACTTTAAAGACTCCGCCCGGACCGATTTCGAGAATGGAAATATCGAAGGTGCCGCCGCCTAAATCGAAAACGGCGACAGTCTTGTCCATGTTTTTGCCATAGCCGTAGGCGAGGGCCGCAGCTGTCGGCTCGTTGATGATGCG
>JAKVCH010000568.1 GCA_022447485.1 Polyangiaceae bacterium
CGATCCCACGAAGTTAAGCGGAGAGACCGTGAAGTTCGGCGCGAAGGTCAGTATGACCAACTTAGATACTGACGAAGAAGTTGAGTACCAGATAGTCGGTGAAGTCGAGTCTGACATCGAAAATGGTCTCCTCTCCATCTCAGCCCCCTTGGCTCGTGCCCTGATTGGCAAGTCTATCGGCGACGAAGTGGCCGTAAATCTGCCGAGCGGCACTCGCCACTACGAAATCGACGACGTTATCTACTCGTGAAGAAGCCGACTGCTCCGGGCAGCGCTGGAGTCGCCTCTCCCTTCGTGGCTGCGCTCGTACAATCTGCCTGGGGAGGTGTCTTAGCGATTTTTATCCAAGGTCTCGCTGCACTGATCTTCTCGAGTGATGGGCTTGCTAGTTCCTGGGAGTTCTTTGTTGGCTTTCGAGCATTTGCTCCGTTTTGGTTTCTGGGAGCTGCTTTTTTTGGCGTTTTCGCTCTTCCATTTGGCATCGACCTCGGGCTGGTGAGCGGGAGCCGTGATGGTGTAGAGCGAGGCGCTTTCCGAGCGTCTGCGATAGCACCGCTCCTGCTTTTGACGGGATTCGCGTTGGGTGTCGGCTATGGAGTCGGTGGTGGACGTCACTTAGCAACGCCCGCTCTGCGCTGGGGCTTCGGGCTATTCTTGGCTCTTCTCGCAGTACTCGCCTACTTAGTTCTGCGACCACGAGTGCGGCAGCTGCTGTCGATGCCGAGAGGAGGCCTAGTCGTTCTCGCTGGGGCGGTTCTTTTGGATAGCGCCAATCGACTTCTCCTGGTTCGTCTCTATCCGGCTTTTCACCTTGGATTAAGTCTCGCAATATGGGTATTTGCCGGTGTTTTTGCGCTGATTGTCTTTCGAACTGCCACCCGCAGGAGTGCTTTTTTTCTTCTCCTTCTCGCCCTTGCGGCAGGTTGCTCGCTTGTGCCTGCCAGTCGTGCTGCACGTAATTTAGATAACTTTCGTTGGTGGGTGTCCGAGGTGAATCCGGCGTTAGCATTGGCGATACCGGTTATTTCTTCCCTGGCTCCCCCTGAGCCTTTGGCCTCAGCCGCCTTGGCTCGGCCTTTAGGGCAGGCACGCTCTGAGCCCACCCTGAGTATGGTGGGGCGAGATATCCTTCTGATCACCGTCGATGCATTGCGGGCCGATCATCTTGGGCTTTATGGCTATTCTCGAGCTACCTCGCCACATCTTGATGCGTTTGCGAAAGATGCAGCTATCTTCGAGAGCGCGTATGCGGCGACCCCCCATACTTCTTATTCTTTAACCTCGCTCATGACGGGAAAGTACATGCGCCCCCTGTTGCTGCAGGGCGCAGGGCAAGATTCCATCTTATGGGCCGACCTGTTTCGTCAATATGGCTACCGGACGGCCGCTTTCTACCCACCGGCCATTTTCTTCATTGACCCATCTCGGTTTTCCGGGTTCGAGAAAAGGCATCTCGGTTTTGAGTTCTATAAAGTTGAGTTTCTTGAAGGGCAGCCCCGGGTGAATCAACTGAAGGACTACCTTGCGCAAGAGGAGCCGGGCCAGCGTGTTTTCTCTTGGGTTCACCTCTTTGGCCCTCATGAACCCTACGAAAAAGATCCTCGTTTCGACTTTGGGCGCGAAGATATTGATATTTATGATTCGGAGATCCGCGCGGCCGATGAAACCATTGGAGGCTTGATTGAGACCTTCCGTAAAAGAGACCCGAAGGGCGTCATTATTGTCAGTGCTGATCATGGAGAAGAGTTTGGCGATCACGGCGGGCGCTATCATGGAACGACTGTCTATGATGAGCAGGTGAGGGTGCCTCTGTTAATCAGTGCTCCCGGTCTGATTTCCCATCAGCGGGTCTCTGCCCCCGTTCAAACCGTTGATATCTTGCCCACTGTCCTCTCAGGGCTCGATATTCCCATTCCTCCGACCATTCGGGGTCGAGATCTTTTACCAACTCTTGAGGCCTCGAAGGCTGCAGACAAGCAAGCTGAGACCGACGAGTTCTTGGGCGAGGCATTGGCCGAGACCGATCAGCAGACGTTATTGGCTCAGGGAAAATGGCGCTTGATCTGCCAAAAAGCCTCCGGGGCTTGTCGACTTTTTGATAGCGAAGAAGATCCCCAACAATTGGTCGATCGAAGTCGTGAGCATCCAGAAGTTGCGTCACGGTTAAAAACGAGAGCGCGGCAGTTAGCTGTCTCCCATGGACGTTTTGAAGAAAATGGCCTCCGACAAGAGGGTAAAGGCTGGCCGAGCGCCATCAATCGTGGCTTGAGCGGCGATGCCAGTGCCCGCCATGAGTTGGGCGCCTTGCTCGACGATGCCGACCAGCAAGTTCGGGAAAGGCTGCGGAATTCGCTTTGATGAAGGCTGCTGAATTGCCACTGGCTTGAGACGTCACCTTTTGCAAAATTTTCCGGGCCTCGTTCAGAATTCCCTCATTTATGCCTTTGTTAGCACTCGCGTTTGCGCTCT
>JAKVCH010000569.1 GCA_022447485.1 Polyangiaceae bacterium
TCTGCCAGTCCGGCGTCCTCTGTGGCAGCGTAGCTCAAGGGCAGTTGCGATTCTTTGGCCGGAAAGAAAAACGACAGGCCTCGGGCGCCGGCATGAAATTTTCCTTGTACTCTTTCGAGCACCGCAGCATCGATCGCTGCGGTGATTCCATCAGCAGCATCCTGAAGTTCTGGGTCTTTGTCGGCTGCTGTCTGCCAGAGTTCGTGGATGTCGACTAATTGGGTCGACTCCGCACCAAAGACGACGCTCTCCGAACGAGCCGCTGCTAGCTCGGCAATATTCTTGACTAGTTCTTGTTGAGCGTCCTCGGCGAACATTTCAAAAAAATCGACCGTAATATCTGCTCCTGCCACCGCTGAGAAACCTGCAGTGAGGGCTTCGTTCACAGCATCAACCTTCTCCAAATCAATCAGGGAAAGAGTAATATTGGCTGAGGTGCCTCGATCTTTTGCTTGTTCTTCGAATCCGGCAAGTATCGCTCGCCCTACGCCCTCAGGCGAACCATCGGCATCGCCGCGCAGCTCCATCGATTCGTAATTCCAGCCGTGGCCGGGTTCGTTTTCTTGAGAGCCGAGATAGTAGTCGGCGAGTCCGACGAACGAATGAGCGACCTCCAGATTGCCCATTAAACAGGCATCAAAACCTAAGAGGTCGAACTTCTCTCGGGGCGAATTTTGCAGAGCATCAGTCATGGCGACCTCGATAGGCTCTAGCCCAAGAATGCCCGCGTCATCGGTTTCGTCATGTCCGAAACCAATCCAGCCTCCACCATGATTCCAAAAAAAGAAGGCGAGACGTTCATTATCGTGATCGGCCAGCCCCCATTCAATAAAGTTCTGAAGTACTTCGGGATCCGAGCTATTGACTTCTCCTAAGTCTTCTAAAATTTCGGCCTCGCCGTCGTGGATCAGAATTCGTTGGGCTCCAGCCTCAAATGGCAGTCCTTTGGCGGTTCGTTTGCCGTAGTCAGGGTTGCGGTCGACCTGCACGACGAAGGTGGCGCCATCACCTTTGACTTTGAGCATTTCGGCGAGGTCGTCTGCGGCGGCTGGGTCGAGGTTATTATCCGCGTGCATGTAGACGAGGTAAGTCCACTGCTCACCCTCATAGGAAGTACAGCCCATCGCTAGGCCTAAGGTCGCACCGAGAGAAGCCCGGGCCATGAGGCGGCACAATTTTGAACCTACGAACGCGGAGAGATCAGGGGCATATTGACGCATGGTCAATTGTTTGCATGGCGGGCCCAGGGCGACAAGAAGGTTGTTTTAGCAGCGATTTGAAAGCCGCCCTGCTCCTTGAGCCGCCCTGCTCCTTGAGCCGCCCTGCTCCTTGAGCCGCCCTGCTCCTTGAGCCGCCCTGCTCCTTGATGCAGTCTCGCGCAGCTGGCAGCTCTTTCTTGGGCGGCAGGTGCCGGGGGCACCGGGTGCTCACCATCGGTTCAGGCGATATTTTTGAGCCAAGCCAAAAGCTCGCGCGTTGCGTTTTGGGTACTTCCCTGAGTTTCGAAGAGCTCGCCGACTTTGCGACAGTTGCGAACTTTCACCTCAAGGGGACAGGCCACGCCCTTGATGCGAGCGCGAACTGTCGCTCCCGGAGGAAAAGGGCGCGGACTGGTGAGTGTGATCCGTTGGCCCACAGCTTGCGTGACTTGGCCGGGCTCGCCACTGTCGAGGGTGAAAGCTCCCAGTGATAGAGGCTCTGTCATTTAGTCATAATCCTTTCGTCCGCGGGAGATCGCAGCAGCGGCTTCACGGTCGGCTGTTTTTGCCTTGATTGATTGGCGTTTATCGTAATTCTTCTTGCCCCGAGCTAGAGCAATTTCGAGTTTGGCGCGGCCTTTTCTATAGTAGACCTTTGTTGGGACGAGGGTCATGCCTTCCTTCTCAACCCGCATGCGCAGACGCTCCAGTTCGCTGCGATGCAAGAGAAGCTTCCGGGGGCGTAATTCTTCGTGTCCGAAGGCCGCATGCTTCATGGGGGCGATGCGCATTTGTTTCACCCAGGCCTCGCCCCGCCAATCAAAATCAACAAAGGCTTCGTTGATGCCCGGCGCGGTATCACGCAACGAGCGTGCTTCACTACCAATGAGGGAGAGTCCCGCCTCCCAACGGTCGCCTAATTCATAGTCGAATTTAGCGCGGCGGTTGGTTGCCAGCACACGATCTCCTTGGGGCGGTAGGCCCTTTTTTTTGCCTCCTTTGGCCATGGGGTCCCTGAATATGCTCTGCTTTCTCTTTTTTGCAACGGGCAGCCCGTAAAAAGCTCTTTCTGGTTCAATCTGTTCCGTCAGAAGTCGTTGCCATCGGTGCTGGTCTTGCCATGCTTCGCAGCATGCTCACGACCAAGCTCCGCGGCGCTCGATTACACGGCCTAAAAAGCGTCGATCTTGATATCCAGCCCGGAGAAGTGGTGGCCATCACGGGAGTTTCTGGCGCGGGGAAGAGCTCTTTAGCCCTCGAC
>JAKVCH010000057.1 GCA_022447485.1 Polyangiaceae bacterium
CTCGCATCTCCGGATGAGGGGGATGATGTTGAAGGGCCGATGATGCGACTAACTCCTCGCGGACGTAGTTGGCTGAGTGAGTCTGGAGCATTTCAGGAGAAAACGGCCGGCAAGTTCATGGACAATCAAACGCTCCGCGTGGGCAGTGATGCTCTCCTCGCCGATATTCTTGAATTGAGTCCTTTGACTGAGGTGGGTAATGTTGAGGGCGACCTTGATTTGTTGATCACCCCCCGTACGCTAGCGCTGGCGATTGGTACAGGTATCAATCCTTCCGTCTTACGCTCTCGACTCGAGAAGATAGCCGAACTCCCTGACCCAATTCAGCGTCAATTGGCCCAAGCAAGCACCGTTCTTGGACGAGCTGAATTTGTTTCGAGTGGAGGTTTTCTGTGGATTGATGATCCAGAGATTCGACGCATGCTTTCCACCCGTCGAGCCACGGCTGATCTCTTTGTGAACCCATCTCCCCCGAGTGGCTTATTGGTCGCTCCTGGAGTCGAGATGGATACGATGGCTCGCCGTTGTCGCACGATGGGGATTGAGATATTAGCAGATGGTGAGGTCTGTTACGCGAGTAGCACGGTAGCGACGCGGCGCAGTCGCAAGAGTGAAGCTCCGGTTCCACCGTCCCAGCCTCCTCGGAGTAGTCGTGCCCCTGCTATGACGGAGAAAGACCCGCCGACCACCCGTCGTCGAGCAAGCTCTGCTCCCAAGTCGAATACAGCAGGAGCTGGAGCAAGCTCCGCGAAAAGTCGCACGACCGCAAAAAAGCCGGCATCCAGCGCTCGACGCGTAGGTGCGACAAAAGCATCCTCAAAGCCTGCGAAACCAGCAAGTCGGAAGACAGAGTCGAAGCCTGCAGCTAAGTCTGGCGTCACGGCGAAAAAGGCACCTCGTTCGCGACGCAACGCTGCGAGCAGCTAGGTCTGGCGTGGCAGCTAGGTCTGGCGTGGCAGCTAAGCCTGGCGCGGCAGCTAAACTTTCACCTCGTTCGTCATGCCGAGCGCCGCTGAGTGAGCTGCATCCTTATCGTTGTTCTCGACGACGGCCAGCGCAGCGATGATTTGCTTTTTTAGGCTTAGGCCTTCAGTCGCGCCGCAAGCCAGGAGTCGATGCCCGGGGAGGGCGAATGGTGAACAATTTTACCGTCACGAATAAATACCTCATCAGGTAAGGGTCGGGCATTGTACTCGCTGGCCATGGTGAAAGCATAGGCGCCAGCGTCTCGAATCACTACGTAGTCTGGATCTTCGCATAGATCGTGATCGCCGAAATCGTCGGTACTTTCACAGACTGGGCCGACAACGCGAAAGCTTTCCTCTCCTTGTGGTTGCTGGGAGAGCGGTTCGATACGGTGAGGAGCGCCATAAAGAGCAGGACGTAGAAGATCGTTCATTCCGGCGTCGATCATTGCCCAACGCCGAGCTCCGCTGACTTTCGTTTGAATCACCTGAGCAACGAGGGCACCATAGGGCCCAACGATGCTACGACCTGGTTCGACGACAAGCTTGAGGTGACCTAAGCCTTCAGTTTTAAGAATACCCAGAGCTTCAGCTGCGAAATGGTGGGGAGGATCCGCTGGACCGTCACCATAATCAATTCCAAACCCCCCACCGAAGTCGACATACTCCAGTTGATGACCTTCTGCTTGAGCATGCTGGGCGACCTCACAGACAACCTTGGCCGATCGAAGATATGATGCGGGGGTCTTCAGCATCGAACCGACGTGAGTCGAGATGCCCACTAGCTGCAAAAATGGGCTCTGCTTTATTTTGGCAAAGGCTGCGTTCCAATCGCGACGGGAAATACCAAACTTTGCTTTATCGTGACCTGTCGCAATATGGGCGTGAGAGTCAATTTCGACCGAGGGGTTGATTCTGAATGATACCCGCGCGACCTGGCTTGTGAGCTCAGCTATTTGGGCTATCCGCTGCAGCTCCTCGACGGACTCAGCCTGGAGGGCTTGAATATCTTTTTCTAAAGCAAGGCGAATTTCATCGTCTCGCTTGGCAACACCACTTAAAACGACATCCCGCGATTGAGCGCCACAGGCCAAGGCTAGCTGTAACTCTCCGCCACTGACAGCGTCGACTCCGCCCCCGGCTTCAATCACTGTTTTGACGATGGAAGCGGCACTATTTGCCTTGATGGCGTAAGCAATGAGATGAGGGGCATCACCAAAGGCTGCCTTAATTTGTGAAACTCGCTTAAATATTCCACTGAGGTCGTAAAAGTAAGCTGGTGTTGTTATCTGTGGGCTCAACAAACTTTTTAAAGCGCTTCCTCCTAAAAGAGACTCGCCATCAGTATTTCTTGAGAATCCGCCGATCTGCTCGCTCATGGGGGTGCGCTTAGCAGGCTGAAGCAATTTCCGCTATCGTAGAGTTGTCGGCAGCGTTGCATCGTGGTCCATTGTCTAGAGTGAGCGTGGCTCCAAAAACAGAATTGAACCTACCGAAGTACGAGCTCTTAAAGGAGCTTGGTCATGGCGGCATGGCGACGGTTTATCTGGCTCGCGATAAACGTTTAGGTCGAGAAGTTGCGCTGAAGGTCATTCACCGTCACCTCCGAGAAAAAGAGGAGGTCCAATCGCGTTTTTCGAGTGAGGCCTTGGCGGTCGCCAAAGTGAAGCATCCTAATATTGTGGAGGTCTATGATGTTTCAGCTGAGAGCGATCCGGAGCGCTACTTAGTCGTTGAGTATATTTCTGGCGAGACCCTCAGGGAGGAATTGAATGAATACGGCGCTTTGCCTCCGGAAGTCGCAATTGCGATTGGTTTGAAACTCTGTGCGGCTTTAGCTCATGCCCATGAGCAAGGCGTGATTCATCGCGATCTGAAGCCAGAAAATGTTCTCGTTTCTTTAAAGAACCTTCATCCGGAGGCTGCGGGTGCCAGTAGAGAAACTGCCCGCGTGAAGCTCGCTGACTTTGGAATAGCAAAGTTATTAGACGCTCAAGGTGTGACTCACACTGGAGAAGTCCTGGGTTCGCCCGCGTACATGGCTCCTGAGCAAATAGAGTGTGATGAGATTGACGTTCGTGCCGACGTATTCGCCCTCGGTGTTTTGCTTTATGAGTTGATGTTGGGTCAGGTTCCGTTCGCCGGAAATAATCCGGCGCAAATTCTTCGGAGAGTTTTAGAAGGCAGCTACACTCCCCCACTCAGGGTTGATGCTCGTATAGGGGCTCGCTACGCAGGAATTATTGAGAAGTGTCTTCGGCAAGAGCCGGCGGAGCGTTTTTCGTACGTCACGGAATTGAGTCATGAGCTTGAAACGGAGTTAGCCAGGCTTTCTTCGGAGGAACCCCGGCGAATTATTTCTAATTATTTGCGAGATCGTGATTCCTACCGCCAGGCAAGCCTGTTGGAGATTCCAGGGCGTTTATTGGAACTCGGAAAAGTGGCTCGCTCCCAGAGAAACCCGCTCAATGCAGCTGATGATTTTAATCGGGCCTTAGCTTATGCCCCCCAGGATGATGATCTCCTGCAGCAGATTACGGCCTTATCGCGTGCGAGCCGCTGGCGAGTCTGTGCGAAGTTTGTGTGCTTCGCTACTCCCCTGCTTGGTCTGCTGGTGGGAGCTGTGTTTTGGTTCTCTGCTCGCACGAGCGAAGGTAATGTTTTTCAGGACGAATTGAGTCAATTGGAATCTGTTGCTTCTGGGCTTGAAGCTGCCTTGGCTGCCGATAAGTCGGTTTCAGATGAGCAAGCTCCAGCGAAGCTGCCCTTCGCTGAGCCAGAGCGCCCCGCGCGCCCGAGTGCCGCGAATCGCCGTCCTCCTGGTCTTCGACGCGCAAGAGCCTTGCCCGCGAAAGGGATGCGCCGCGTAAGAACGATTGTGAAAGGGCCTCAAAACGCGACCATGAAGATCGATGGTCGAGAAGTGCCTTGGTTCCAAGCGCATCAGCTTACCCTAGGCGAGCACTTATTTGAGTTCTTTCCGCCGGACGATGAATGTTGCACTCGGCCAGCTCCCCAGCGTGTCGATGTGGTCGCGGGGCAAGGAGCGCAATTAGTACGAGGCGTGATCAGTTTTCGTAATGCTGTGCTTCTTTTGAATGCTCCTGCGGGTGCCCGCGCCTCTTGCGGTCTAGCGGGAATCATTCGACCGGGAAAATCTCGTCAAATTCCCATGGATAGCTCGACTCGACCCATTTCCTGTATGGTGTATCCTGCCCCCGGCTCCGATTTTCAACCTCGACGCATTGACGTGACCCTTCATCCTGGACGAACCTTTACTATCAATGGTCGGTGAATCTGCCGGGTGATGTTCATATGAATCTGTTCTATTCTTATTTCTCTTCATGATTAATCTCGTAGCGAGAGCTGATGCGCTCTAAGAATAGGTATTTGAGTCGGGCACGTTGGAGCGTTGGTGGTAGTTACTTACTGCTGACATCGCTGGCCTTTGCCCAAAGTCAAAAGGCGCAGAACCCTTCACCTAGCACTTCTTCGGTCAAGAGTGCTGCGGCGATGAAAGGGGCGAATCATGACCAGGAGGAAACCAGTTCAAGCCCTGGTCAAAAAGAAAATGAAAGCCAGAATTCCTCCAAGACTGACGAATTGCTGGCTCTAAGTGAGGCTGCCAATCTTGATCGGATCAGGGGGTTTTATACTCTGGGCGAATATCAAGCCTGTTCGGAGGCCTTGACCCCTCTCGTTAGCGAGGGATCACCACAAATTTTCGCTGATCCTGATCTTCTGGAACGGGGTCGCCTCTATCTCGCTACCTGCCTCCTTCTCCAGTCGAAGCGGGAGTCGGCAAGAAGAGCGCTTCGTGCCGCGCTAGATGCGGATCCGTTGATGGCTCGGCCTGATGACTTAACTTTTCCTCCTCCCCTGATACGACTTTTTTCTGAGGTGAGGAAAGAAGTAGAAGAGCAAATTTCTAAAAAGGAAGAAGATGAGCTTGTCCGTTTGCGCTTAGAGCAAGAAAGAGCCAAACGCCTGGAGGAAGAGCGAAGGCGTCGCGAAGTGCGCCTTTACGAACTTGCTAGTCAGGAGACTGTTGTCGCAGAGGGGTCGCGCTGGATTGCCGCCTTACCATTCGGCGCTGGTCAATTTCAAAATGGTCATCAAGGCTGGGGCTTCTTTTTTCTTACGGCAGAGGTAGTCACGGGCAGCACAGCTCTTGCGTCCACCATTATTCTTGCCGATCTCAATCAGCAATACATCGATTCAGAGATTGTTGGCGGAGGGCCACCATTGAATGCGAATGAATTCAATCGTAAGAAGAAGGCCGCATTAACCACTCTCACCGTTGCTACTTGGACCTGGATTGGTGTGACCTTGGCAGGCATTGCTGACGCTCAGATTCGCTTTCTTCCTGAACGGCATCTAGGCGCTCGAACTCGGCCCTTACCCAAAGACCTACAACCGCCAAAAGATCCTGAGGAATCGAGAGTGGAACCCCTCGCAGGCTGGTTGCCGGGAGGTGGGTTCGTCGGTCTGCGCGGCGCTTTTTAAAGAGCCTCTACCTGGACATTACGGCGATCGGCTGCCGCTTCGGCGGCCTCGATGCTGGCCACGGCGGGACCCTCCATCTTCAGGAGCTCCCGACGTTTTAGCCCAAAGAACCAAAGAAGGAGCCGTGGGGGCTCGAGTCGAAGATCGGGCTCAGCCAAAAAGACTTTCGCCAATTGCTCTACGTAGGCTCGACTAAGCTCGTAGCGGCCGAGCCGATCGAAGGCTTGGGCTTTGGGACGACTTGCGAGGGGTAGAAGGGTCAAGCTGAAGAAAAGTAGCCCAAAAATGAAGCGTAGACGTAGAGGTGCGACCTGGACGCGCTCCAGCACGTGACGCAAAAAATGAACGTTGAGCGGGATATGAAATGACTCATCTCGGGTCAGTATTTTCAACATATGCCTGGCCGATGGGTATTCTACATTGCGAAGGGCCATACGGTAGGTTGTTGCTCCGATTGTTTCGAACATGAGATTCGCTAATACAATCGTCTCCATTCTTTCAGCTCGAGCATAAAGCCCGTAGAGCGTTTTTGTGACTCGTCCCATTGGCAATATCTTTCCGTCTATCGAATGAAGAAAAGATGTAATCAGCTCTCGGTGCCAACCTTCCTCATCGCCATAGAGCCGGAGCACTTCGCCGAGATCAGGAGACCAGGTACTTACCTCCTCTGCTAGTTCATGAGCTTGCCGGAGACCAGACTCTTCAGCTCGAAAGGCCGCATTGAAGAACTTTACCGCAGCATACTGCTCCTTTTCGCCAGAAAATTGAATCGCTGTCGTCGTGTCTACATACTCATCATGCATTTTTTCAGCTCGACGCCGTAGAGTATTCAACCACCATGATGTGGGTCGAGTAGTCGCAGATTGCCGCTGGCCCTTGTTCTTGAATGTATGAGTCGACATGGTCAATCTAGGTAGAGAGTGCGAACGATCAAACCGAATGAATCACTCGATAGTCGAGCTTCAAGGTCGTTGATGCTTGGTGTAGCGTGCAATATAAAACCCCGCGAATTCTTTGAGCGGCGAATCCGCTAAGAAGTTTTCAAGCCCATAGACACAGGAGCCGATGAGAGGAGTGTCGACGAGGCGGGCGAAAGGAGTAATGATCCGCACACCTCGGGCGCCGTCAAAATGACAATCGGCGGGGGTGAGTTCGCGACACTCTTTGGGGCTATCGAAGCGCGTGAAGACATCAGCCTCATTTCTTGTCGTACCGATCTTTCGTGCGGGCCCCATTTTTCGAAGGAGTCCGCGGAGGCTCTTGGGGTTGTAGAATTCGGCTAGAATTGTGCCTCCCGGGCGAGTGACTCGCGCCATTTCAGACAAGGCCAGATCGATCTCCGGAATATGGGCTAGAACCTTGAAAGAGCAGGTGACGTCAAAGCTGTTATCTGGGAATGGAAGTCGTGTCGCTGAGCCTTCCACGACATCCAGACCTCGCTCTTTGGCCTTTTCGAGCATGCCTGGTGAAAGGTCGATACCCTGGGCGCGGCTTGCGAATTGAGCGATCCGCTGGAGCACGAGACCGGTACCGCAGCCGACCTCGAGGACTTCTTTTCCTTTGCCGTAGCGTTCCACGAAACTAGCTTCGAGGTGATCGAGCAGGTCGTGGTAGCCTTTACGTATCTTGTCCCCGCGGCGTTTCTCATAGCCTTTGGAAAATTCGTCGTAATAGGCTCGACTACGGGTTTCGTCGGCAGCAGCAGGGGAAGGCGCAGAGGGATCGGACATGCTCCATGGCTTAATCGCCTTTTGAGGCGAGGGAAATAACTTCTTTTCGTAGGTTTTCTCAGCCTCGGCATCTTCTTTTGTCCTTGATGAGAACTCTTACTTGCACGAAGGCTTATCGTTGGTTAATCTCCCGCCACAATTTGGGTGAATCCACCGGGCGCCCCAGGCGGTCGGTTTTTTTTCACCTAAATTCCAAATTCCACTCAGGTTACAAAGTTGCCCAATGCTAATTGGGGCTGTTTTTGGCTCTGACAGACTTTTTTTCCAATGCCGATAGCGCATATCAATCTTCAAGGCCTCGAAGAGGCAAAAATCCTAGGAATCATTGAGCCTATTTTGGCCGATTTTCGTCTGGATGGAGTAGAGCTTGTCTGGCGCACTGACAAAGGGGGCCAGGTTCTGGAACTAACGGTGGAATTACCTGGATCGAAAATTCCTGGTGCTGGCGTGACAGTTGCGATTTGTTCGAAAGTGTCCCGCGCGATTTCTGCAGAGCTGGATGAAGCCGACTTGATCGCCCCCAATTATCGTTTGGAAGTAGGATCGCCTGGAGTCGAGCGGTTTCTCTATTCAGCAGATGATTACCGTCGGTTCTCCGGATTGGCGGTGAAGGTAAAATTGAAAGAGGCTCTCGACCCCGAGGCTGCACGCCCCCAGAAGACGGTGCGTGGCGAGATATTAGGGGTAGATGAGGAAGGGGTGATTCAAGTGAAGAATGCCCAAGGCGAGGTCAAATTCCCCTTTGACTCGATCCTCTCGGGAAGACTTGTTTTCGTTTGGGGTAAATCCCCTGGACTAGATCCCCAAGGGTCTGCAGTGCTGCTGAATGATGGTGGCGTTGGACCAGAGGTGAATAAGCCGGCGAGAAATCAACCTTCGACTCAAACGTCGAAGAAACGCAAGAGAAAACCAAATTGATGGAGCTACATACAGTGGCCCTTCTATCCCATGCGGTAGACGGAGGCGGGCCGAATCCCGCAATAAGATGGAGTGAAGAAGATGGCTGAAGGCAATCTGATCGAAATGATTGAGCAAGTAGCCCGGGAAAAAGGCTTAAACCGTGATGTTCTTATTGAGACGATGGAGCAAGCGATTTTGAAGGCTGCTCAGGCAGCTTTTGGCCAAGAGCGCGAGCTGGAAGCCCGGCTGAATGAAGAGTCCGGGACAATTGACCTCTTTCAATACATGACTGTCGTTGAAGAGGTCGAAGAGCCCGAGCGACAGCTCTCCATGGACGAGGCTGAAAAGGTTGGTCTTGAAGCCGAAGTCGGCGAGGAATTAGGCTTTCAGGTTTTCTGGCACCCCCGGGATGCAGAAGCGGCTCGCCAACAAGATAAAGAATTTGGCGACTTATTGGATATGTCCCAGGCTCGTAGTTCGTTTGGGCGCATCGCCGCTCAGACGGCTAAGCAGGTTCTTCTTCAAAGGGTGCGAGATGCCGAGCGTGACCTTATCTTTCAAGAGTTTAAAGATAAGCAAGGCGAGCTAATCCGGGGGATCGTTCATCGCTTTGAGCGAGGTCATAATATAGTCGTTGATCTTGGTAAGACCGAGGCGATTCTACCCTCTCGAGAGCAGACGCCTCGAGAGTCCTATCGCCCGGGTGATCGAATTGTGGCCTATGTGAAGAATATTGACCGTGAAGCTCGTGGTCCGATGATTGTGTTGAGCCGGTCAGCTCCTCAGCTTGTTGAGAAACTCTTTCAATCAGAAGTGCCTGAAATTGATGAGGGTATTGTGAGCGTGGTCGGCTGTGCTCGCGAAGCGGGTTCGCGCAGTAAAATCTCCGTAGCGTCTCGGAATGCCGATGTTGATGCCGTGGGTGCGTGTGTGGGTATCAAAGGTTCTCGTGTGCAATCTGTCGTTCAGGAATTGCGCGGCGAGAAAATTGATATTGTGCCCTTCGATGAGGATCCAGCTCGCTACATTATTAATGCGATTCAACCTGCTGATGTGAATAAGGTCATCATTGATGAGGCTGACCATCGCATGGAGTTAGTCGTGCCAGACGAAAAACTTAGTTTGGCTATTGGGCGCAAGGGTCAAAATGTCCGATTGGCGGCACAATTGACTGGTTGGAAACTTGATATCATCAGTGAAAGTAAGTTCAAGCAGATTGAAGAAGACGCTCTCGGTGCTCTTCAGGAAATTGACGGAATTAGCGATGAGTTAGCACGAGCATTTTATCGCCTGGGTTTCCGAGCTTTGGAAGAAGTCGCGGAGGCCAGTGTCGAGGAGCTGTGCGTTGTTGATGGTGTAGCGAGTGATGAGATGGCAGCGACTCTCAAGGCCGCTGCTGAAGCCGCTATGGAGCGCACTCGCTTGGTGCGGGTAGAAGAAGCGTCCCAAACGACAGCTGCCCTGAGCGAGCGAGATAAATTGCGTTTGGTGCAGGGCCTGGGGCTTCGCTCTTTGCAGTTACTCGAAGAAGCTGGCTACAAGACCGTGCGTGACATCGCCGGAGAAGACCAAGAACGCTTGACGATTCGAGCTGGCTTAGCTCCAGAGAAGGCAGCGGAGGTGCAAGCCGGAGCCGCCCGCTTTTTGAGTGAAGAGTTTCCTGCGATTGCCGATGCTCGAGCGAAGCTTGCCGATCAGCTTGAGGCAGCAGCTAAGGAACGTCCCGCCAGTGATGTAGTTGAACCGGCGGCCGAAGAGTCCTAATCGGAAATTGAGACTGATGGAGGCGCAGCGAGGACAGTGGCATTGGGTAGCAAGAAAAGAAAACCAAGTCAGCGGGGGCAAGCCCCCGCACGTCTTTGCGCTTGCTGTCGCCTGTCTCTGCCGAAGTCAGATTTGATTCGTTGGGTGAGCTCCGGGGATGGGCAGGTTGTGCCTGATCTCACGGGCCGCTTACCGGGTCGCGGGGCCTATCTACACCCCCATCCAGAATGTTTGGCGAAATTGCAGACATCTCTTTCGAAGAGTTTGAAAATGTCTGTCAGCACTACACCTGTTCAGGGAATTGAGTTGCTGATGTCAGCGGCGAGGCATCGCGTCGAGCTTCTTTTGGGGCAGGCGCGGCGCAGAAGCCTATTGGTTTGGGGAGCGGACGCCGTCTCGGAAGCTTGGCAAGATAAAAGGGCTTCGCTTATTTTAGTAGCAGCGGATGCCGCTGCTGCCGCAAAAATTGGTGCTGTACGGCAGGCGGTGCCTCTGGGCTGTGTGAAAGTTTGGGGAACAAAGGCCCAGTTTGGCGCTATTTTTGGCCGTCCAGAGGTGGGAGTTGTTGCGGTTGTCGATGAGACCTTGGCGAAAGGCCTTTTTGACGCTATCGCCTTGGCCCTTCTTGGCCGAGGCGCAGAATTTGTGTCCCGGAGCCCCTGGGCTGCCGAGGAAAAGTTTGGCTCTCAAGAAGTTGAAAGTTCGGAGAATTAATGAGCGGAAAGCGGCGAGTCTACGAGTTGGCACGCGAACTAGGAATGGACAACAAGGCATTGCTGGCGGTAATTGAATCCGTTGGTGTGCAAGATGTGAAGAATCACATGAGTGTCCTTTCTTCTGAAGACGAAGTTCGAGTGAAGTCTCATCTAGGAAAGAAGACGAGTGGTGGAAGTGATACTTCCCAGGATGCATCGCGCCCGCGTGTTGTGAAGCGTCGTGCTGTCGTGCGGCGCCGCAAGGCGGTTGAAGGCAGTGCGGAAGAGTCTACGGCGGAAGCCAGTACTTCCTCGGCGGAGCAGCAAAAGCAGTCGGATACGAGCATGGCATCATCTGTGACACCGACTGTCGCAGCCAATCAAGCTGATTCGACTTTGTTAGAGTCGCCAGTGGCTGTTAGCCAGGAGTCTGACGACGGGTCCTTGCGGGACAGTCGAGATGCGCTGAACTCTGATGTAGCTGCGTCTTCCAGTTCTTCTGAGTCTCCTACGGCGTCTCAAGCCGTTTCCTCTGAACAAGAGCAGCCTCCCGTTGCCGGAAATGTTGCAGCCGATACAGGGGCCAACCAAGGTGGTTCGGCTTCATCTTCATCTTCATCTGATGAGCAGAAGGGTGGCGCGGTGACTAGCTCCCCGATTGATGCAGTGCCAGAGAGTACTGTGGCTGTGAAAGCTGTTGGTGGAGCTGTCCCGCCGACGACCAGCCCTGGCGCGCCAGCGGAGAGCGAGTCGACTCAGTCCGCCGCCTCTGTAGGCGATGCAGCGACAGCTGCTTCAGCGGAGACGGGCCCGCAGTCAGCAGCTGCTGCTGCTCAAGATTCTGATGCTGGGCAAGCTCAGAAAGAGCCGGCAGGCTCTAAGTCGGCTTCGGCACCTCAGACGCCTCCTTCTCGGGTGGCAGACGTGAAACCCCAAGCTGGTGCTCCGCGTCCTCAGACCGGTGCTCCGCGTCCTCAAGCTGCTTCTAGTTCTCAGAGCGCAGGGGCACGACCTTCTGTTCCGCCTCGTCCGTCATCGCCTCCCAAGCGAGGTATCGATGTATGGGAGGGCCGGCCAGGTGTGCCTATGCACAATCATCGTCCTGGACCGCGTCGTGTGCAGTATGACGCAAAGGCTCCTGCGCCGAGTGGCGGA
>JAKVCH010000570.1 GCA_022447485.1 Polyangiaceae bacterium
TTTGAGAGCTTTTTGGGCATCGTCACCCCAGGCGCCATCCGACTTTCCCGAGATTACAGCTGCGCGCATTTTGGCTGCGAGCTCGCAGCAGCGCTCCAAGGCACCGTCCCGGATCAAGGGTAGAGCATTACCTAGCTGTTGAAGCATGGCCGGACGATCAATCACCAGCGCCCACCAAGCGGCGAAAGGCCCCAGCCATTCGATATCGTCGACAGCGCCTAGTGCTGTACCCCGCGTGGTGTCGACGAGTCGCCAGAATACGCCGCTCAAGGCGGCTTTGAGGTTGTCGGGCAGAGGACGGGAGCCGTCCGCAACGCCATGAATCTTTGATAGCCAAATGCAGGTTTGATGAGCGGTGGGCCCTTTGCCGGGGCCGAGGCGAATATCGCTGCCACAGGCATCGAGAGCATAGCCGCCTAGGCGAACTGAGAGCACTTCGAGAGCAACATCGGTGAGGGGGTTGGAGTCGATTGCTGGGTCGTCGCGTCGCTCTTGGATTGCTTCCAGGAGCTGTGTGGGCGCTCGAGCGATCGCTTGCCAGGTGCTCTCGAGATTTGGAGCAGAAATTGGCTCGCTACGTGGGTGGGTCCGAAGTTGTGGCGTCCAAAGCTGGAGTGCCATGGCCCGAGCTGAGCCTTCTAGGGCATTCATTCCCGCAGCGGCCATGCGTTTTTTCTCGCCGAGAGCGATCTCTTCGGCGGCTTCTATATTTTGCTCAAGAGCTCGAGCGAATCGAGCCGCTCGTGCATCAGCTTCCTCGTCATCGTATTGCGCAGCAAGAGCTATCAGGTTTTCGAGGCCCGTCTCTAAATCGAGGGGATCGCGCTCTGCTTCGTCAACGGGGTCGGTGTGGGAGAGTACATTCAGCCATTGCCGGTAGTCGTCGACTTCTTCTGGTTGAGTTCGCTGAGCGTACGCGCGTATCTCGCGCAGAGGCGCGATTAAGGCGTCGCGTTTTTCGCCGCGGCGCCAGAGCGTGGCTAAACCGCGTGCTAGCTTCTCCGCGGCGTTCGCTCCGCCGTCGCCTTGCAAAATCCGATGGTAAACCTCATCCCAAAGCTCACGGTGCTCATGAAAGAGATAAGGTGTGCCCGCCGCAGCAGCACCGAGCGCCCAGCCATCGACGCCTGCCCCATCAAGCGCAGCGCGAAACTCATGGGCCAAGGCAGTGAGCCGCGCCTGAGGCAGGCAGCAAAAGGCGGTCATGGCACGGCGGCGCTTCACTAGGGAGTCTTCGCTCATCCAATCGAGAAGCATTCCCTCGAGTTGTTCGACGCGGCCAGAGAGAAGTCCCAGGGCGCGCGCTGCATGGGTGGAAACCAGTGGCTCTGGGTGAAGCAGTAGGGGTTGCAGGAGCTGGAGCGCTCGGCCCATCAGAGGCGCATGAGCAGCTCCCGAAAAGCTCCCCACGCAAATTTCAAGACAGCGTGCCGCTAAAACGCGCCCCCGCAGAGCACCCTCAGAGGGCTTTTGGACGAGAATATCAAAGGTAGCGGGATCGTTCCACAGCCAGTCGCCCAAGCGTGGGCAGCTCATGGCACTTGCTCCGGCATTCCAAATCAGAATTTCGAGGCGGGCGCGGGCTTGAGTTGCCTCCTCGCTCGCCAAGTAGCTTCCTGGTCCAATCAGTGGCGCGCAGTTCAGGGCGTCGAGACCTGGCCCTTGGAGAAGTCGCTCATGAGCCAATTGTTGCGTTCGCTCTTTTGAGTGATCTACCTCATGCGCGAGACTTAAGAGAGGAGCGATTTGAATATCGCTGCGCCCCACACTTGCCTCACACCATAAGAGAATCAAGTTGCCGCTTGAGCCCTCGAGACTGTCTTTGAGGCGCGCGGCTAAGCTGTCGCTTCTACTGAGACTGGGGAGACTACGGTCAATCGCATCTGCAGCGGCGGCCTCTTCTTCAGAAAGGGCGGCCTCGGGATCTCGACCGCGACTGACCCAATGCGCCGACAAGAGGTCACTGAGCATGGGGTCGTCAGCAAGTGCTTTGGAGAGCAGCTCTAAGTTTGTCGCCAGTTTTGCCGGAAGCATCCTGGATACGTTACACCCGAAACGGTGAGTTCAACTAGGGCTGAATTCTCTTTCTTGCGAACTTAATGAAGCGCTTTTCGTATGGCGTTTACGTTCTCACGCTGTGGGCACAAAAAAACCACCCCGTGCGGAGTGGTTTTGTTTGCGAGAGCCTCTGAACAGGCCCAAGCGGTGAAGAGAGATCAATCACACTCGGGGCGTGCTTGCCAGGTATGGCCCGAACCAGAGCACCAGGGCTCTCCATTGGGTCCGCAGGTCGAGTTGCACCAGGATGAACCGGCGTTCGTGCACTCGTAATGGGCTCCGGCGATAATGTAGACTTTGCCTACCTCGGCGCCACAGCTAGAATTAAGCGTGATTGATGTTCCGGGGCCACAGTCGGGTGCTGGCCCCGTATCGCCGCCGCCAGTGCCTGTAT
>JAKVCH010000571.1 GCA_022447485.1 Polyangiaceae bacterium
CCGCTACCGCAGTCCACGACCACTGAGACCACCGTCTCAACGACGGTGGACTGGTCCGACTTCACCCTGGGACCCAACGACCTCATCCAGGTCGCCGTCTTCGGCCAGCCAGAGCTGAGCTCGCCCCCTACAGGGGTGCGTGTTGCTACGGATGGAACTTTGAGTCTGCCGCTTACGGGGCCGATATCGATCGGCGGTATGACTACTGGGGATGCCGCTAAAGCCATTGAATCTGCCCTTGCCACTTATCTCCAACGTCCCGCAGTCTCGGTCTCTGTAGTTGAGTATATCTCCCGCCGCTTCTACATCTTTGGCGAGGTCAAAAACACCGGCCCTTTCCCCATGGACCGTCCGATCACTGCTCTCGAGGCGCTCTCAATGAGCGGAGGTTTGCTTCCCAGCGCGAACAGCACTCAAGCCGTCATCATTCGCCGGGTGGGCTCGGAAGACGTCGAAGTCTTTGCCTTTAACGCCGAGACGCCTGGGCTCGACGGACTTGCACAGGTTCGTAGTGAAGATTTCATATTCGTCCAGAAGTCTGGGGCGGGCTCCTTTAGCGAGAGCGTCCTGCCTTATCTCCAGGGGGTGGGCTTTACGTTGAGCCAACTTGCTTCGTTCGCTCTCGCCTTCGACCGTATTAGCAACGACGACTAATCCGAGGCAGTCAAAGAGAGATCAAAGGCAATGACCCAGGAACAGCAGAACGCCGGCTACGGCGCCGGGACATTTGACGAGGACTCCATCAACTTTGGGGAGTTGTTTCAGGCGCTCATCCGCAATGTCCGTCTCCTGGCTTTCGTGGCGTCATTGGTTACGGGAGTTACGGGGCTTTGGGTTGCCACCCGAACTCCGGTCTACCAAGCCGAAGCGACGCTCCTTCTAGAGAAAGACGAAGCCACTGGAGGGGTTCTATCAGAGCTCGCATCACTTACCTCTGACCCTGCGGCCGAAGCCGAGATAGCCCTGCTGCGCTCTCGGTCTTTAGCCACAGTGACAGCCTCCAGCCCTGAGGGGTTTTCAACAGACTTGCCCATTTTTCATTCAACAAACCACGATTTCGATCCAGTCGAGTCGGCGAAGAAAGAATGGGGAAGCAGCATAGATTGGGACCTCACACAGATGATGGATGCGGTCGGCTTGAACACGGTTGTAGAGAGGTTCGACCTGAGACCTTCAAAAGGCATAGAAAGAAGGCTCTTTGGCGGTGAGGTCGCCAAGCACCGACTACGCGCCAAGATGATTCCTGTGGCGGCAAAAAAAACAATCCATGACGCGCCTAAAGGCCTCGATGTTTTTTTTCCCGCTGAAAACACCGTTTTGATTGCTCCCCATAAGCGGTTTTTCTTCACATCGGATCTCTCGCTGGAAAATGGAGCGCTTCAATTTGCTTACAACCCTGGGGAAGAGATCGTGGCATTCGGTTATTCCGTCCAGCTGTATGTGGTCGGCGATGATTATGTAGGCGAGAGGTATCGGGTTTCTGCGATCAACGATGACCAGGCTATCGCAGATCTGATGCGAAATACATCTGCGTTTGAGTCAGGGAGAAAGACGAACGTGGTCACCGTTAGGGTTGAGCACCATAGCCCCTACCTCGCTGCAGAGATTGCAAACGCGCTTGCGAAAAATTACATCCGACGAAGCATTCAGATTGGTCAGCAGAAGGCGCGCCGAACGTCAAGCTTTATCGAAAGGCAGCTCGACAATCAGCAGCACCTGTTGGCGACTGTCGAAAACGATCTTGCCAACCTTCAGTCAAAGCACCCCGAGGCGATCTCTCTTCCTGATTCTACAAAGGCGGTAATAGACCAATTGACCGCGTTGGAGTTGGAGCGCACTCGACAAGAGCTATCGTTTACTGCCCTTGAGCAGGCACAGGCTCATTTGGACGCTAGCGACCATCAAGCGCTTGCTCGCCTGGGGAGAGAGGCTCCCAATTTAATAGCAGTCAGCTACTTCCAAGAGCTCGCTGATCTTGATGCCGAAATCACACGCCTACGCGCAGAGTACACAGTAAACAACCCAGCGCTGTTGGTCCTTGAGAAGGGGCGCGGGGACCTTCGAGACCGCGTGCGTCAAAATCTAATCTCGCAGGCCCAGGGTCATGCTGACCAGATAGAAAGCATCAACACCAAGGTAGAACAACTCGAAGTTAGGTTAGGGAACCTGCCTCAAAGTCAGGCGCAACTAGCCGAGACGGTGCGCAAAGTTCAAACCGGATCCGAGATCGTTGCCTTCCTATTAAAAAGTAAGCAGGAAGCAGATATCACCGCTGCGGCCACTTCAGCCGCGGCTGTGCTGATCGATCCGGCAGTTCCTCCTACTGGTCGGGCATTTCCTCAAACCACGGTTTTCATTGCTTGCGGGGTGTTACTTGGTTTGCTTCTTGGTTGTGCATGTGCACTCCTCTTTAACGCTTTCCAGGCGGCCCTACACACCGAGGCGGAGGT
>JAKVCH010000572.1 GCA_022447485.1 Polyangiaceae bacterium
CGCACATCGTCAACGAGCTCAGGGTTCACCTTGATAAGCTCGCCCGCTCGCTTTTCGTCTCCATCCCGCACGGCAATACGCAGCTCATCCTGGGGTTCTAGGGTGGACTTTGCTCCGGCCTGGACGAGTAGCTCAATGCTCCTCCTATTTCCCTGGCGCATAGCGTTCACGTAGGCTGGGCGCTTATTGTAGTAATCGATAGCATCCGGATCTGCGCCGTGTTTCAGCAACAGAGCGACTTTGTCGAGATGAGCACGCGCAATGGCTGCGCCCAAGGCAAAGTTCACAGTGGACTCCTTCTCCCCACCTTTCCAATTACATTTTTGCCCTTGTTTCAGGCCGCGACTCAGAAAGAGCTGGAGCCAGGTCGGGCTGGGCAGGAATGACGTATTGTAGATGGCCTGGCTATCGTTCGGGTTCGCTCCGGCGCCCAGAAGAGTTTCGCAGATCTCTCGAGCGAAAGGGTGAGGAGGCGTTTTCTCCGCTCCGGCTTCGCCCTCGCCGATGGCGACCGTCATGGCAGTGTAGCGACATGAGCCAAAGGAGATGAAGTGGTCGTTGGCGTTGGCGCCACGAGAGAGAAGTAGTTGAAGGCAAGCAACGGGGTCAGAGGATGAGTCAGAAAATACGCGCCCGCCACTCACAAAGAGGAGAGGCGTCCAGCCTCGTCCTGCATCTTGATGATGCACCCGTCTGGGATCATCATCAAGCAGCTCTTTGAGCGCATTGATATCTCCAGTGGCAGCAGCGGTGAAGATATTCACCCGGGATAGTTCGGGTGATTCTGCGAGCATGAGCGCGGCTCTTTCACGACGCTCGGGTCGGTCAAGATCTTCATCATGATGCAGAACCGCGTACTTGAGAAACTCTCCAGCTCGAGCCGATAGCTCAAGCTCGGCAAGAGCTCGCTCCTCAACGTTGTCTGTCAAATCGCTCCAATCATCGAAGCCATAGCTTCGCGCCAAAGTGAGTTGAGCCTTGCGCAGTCTTTCAAAGGCCTCGGGTTTTGTGCGAAATCTTGCGATAGTTTAAAGCGCTTCGGCATTCTCAGCGAGATTAAGGCGTGTTTTTAGAAAAACCAAGGCTCGAGTTGTTCTTCAGACCGTTTTTTCCGCTGCCTCGGTCGTCAATGAGAGTTGCTCGGAGGGGGGCGCCGCGCGGAATGGTAAGCGTCCAGAAAGGTTTAGCTTTTGCTCGACGATCCGTTCTCTATTCAGAGCAGCAGCAAGCTCTTCCCAGAAAGGATAGGACCGTGAAAGAATCCCACCGCGCCGCCGTCGTGATCGACCATGAACATGCAACGATTCATGAGTTCATTGGAGAGACAGAGCAGAATTTCTGCTTGCGACCGAGCGGCCAACATAGGGTGTCGCGTCAGCATTTGACACATAAAAAAGAAGGTCACTTTCGAGGAGGACGCGTTCCCGAAGACAAGCAGTACTACGAAGAGATCGCAAAGCACCTACGGGATGCCCAGGAAATTGTGATTTTTGGCCATGGCAAAGGGCATTCTGCCGCGAAGCTTGTTTTGCTCAAGGACCTGATTGCGAATCATAACGATATTGCTGAACACGTTGTGGCTCTCGAGACGGTCGGGTCTGACACCGCAAAGGAGCTGGAAGCGGAAGCGAAGAAGATTTTTCATGATGTTGAACACCGCCGTGCTTTGGGGCTTCCAGATAAGCTTCACGTGGGCCGCTAGGTTCCCAATTTGACACAGGGCTGCAAAGGCCCTTAAGCGCGCAGCCCGCAGGGCCGTTCCGGTTTCTATTTTGAAGTCGCGTCAGGCTTGGTGCATGTAGGCGGTAGGAACTAGGCTGACGATGTGACGCCTCGTACGTATTGGCGCGATCAGATGGATCGTGGCTACGACTCTTTTAGAGCTCTGCTTCTGGGTGATAGCTAAGCTCTTGCCCCAAATGATTCACCGCTGCGCTGAGAGCGCTTTTAGCCTTTTATGATCTCAAAACTGGTGGCGATGACCTTACCGTTTTTGAGTTCGCCGGCGACTTTTGCCTTGATTCCCTCTTTGCCACAAAAGGGCATGGGGCCGAAATCCTGTGATTCTGGTAGCTGCAACTCGACAAACTGACCGTCGACTTCCACGTATTCGGAGCAATGGCCCACGTGCTCGAGAGTGCAGCCACAGGTGACTGCATGGGTGCCCGCGATAGTTCGGGCTGGGGCAACCGCGCTCGGTTCCGTCATGGCGGCTTCTTGTTGCGCTCGTTCGGCGCTCTTTTCACAACCAAAAGTGAAACTGGTGCTGATTAGAAAGAGGGCAAGCAAAAGGCGAGACAATCTGGATGAATACATCTTATGAGGAGTCTGACATCAAGGGGCCTCTCCGCCAGGTGAATTTATCATGACCTATGAACTAGTTGTTGAGCGAGGCGCGGTATCTATGGCCAATATCGCCTACACAATTCAAGGTTTTGACTCAGTG
>JAKVCH010000573.1 GCA_022447485.1 Polyangiaceae bacterium
CCTTGTGGAGTAGGAAAACATAATCGAGCCAAGCTCCTGATTTCTGCAACTCGGCAAGACTCAAGGCGTAGGAGCTAGCCTTCTCCAGACGCTCCACGGGTAAGCTTTCTCCTGCTTCCACAAGGGCGAGCTGCTCTTTCAGCACGCGCCCAATGATGCGCTCGGCTTCGTCACCTCTTCCCATGGCGATGGCCTTTTCGGCCAAGCCCCCCAAAACCCCAAATGAATCGATCTTTCCTGTTGTCAGGGTGCCCGCCATGGTCTCGCGCTTTTGATCGTTTTTTCGCTCTACGACGAGAATTTGATCCCCAATCGAAATGCGATCACCATCGCTCAGGACGGCGCGCCCGACTATCCGCTCAGCGTTTACGAAGACGCCATTGCGCGACTCAAGGTCTTCCACCAGTACCCGCTCGCCTTCGACAATGAAACGAGCATGACGTCGCGATGTAAGAGGGTCACTCAGACAGAGCTGACAATCGTCTTCCCGCCCCACAATAAAGGGCTCTCTGCTCAATGAGTAAAGCCCTTGTTGGTAGCGGAGAGAATATCCCATCAACTCTTCCCAGCTGGAGGTCGCAAAGATTCAAAGGTACGCAACGAGACCGCATCGATAGGATCGAGATGAGAAAAAATATCCGACTGCGGCTCTCTGGGATCTGCAGTCGACACACCGGTATTATCTAACTCTGGATCGGTAGGAGGGGCTTCGGAGTGACGAAACACGTCGTGGTGATGAGATTTATCGCCGTACACCCGTGAGATAACCGTTCCGCTATCGGGGGCGGAGTCGTCATCCAAGAAGCCACCGTTTTCTCCAGGCGTTTGCGGCGGCAAACTGGCTCGTACCGAACGGACCATTTCGTCGACCGTCGGAGCGAGAGTATCGCGAGCCGCTTGAGGAAGAGTGGAAAGGGTCTGGCCAATCTCTGGTCGCGGTAGCATTGCGCGGTCTGCAAAGAGACTCAGTGTCCACCCTAACCATTCCCAGTTATTCTCGTTGGTAGCCACGACCGCTGCAGCAGACGCTAGTTGATCGAGCCGACGTCGATCGATAGCCACGCCCGAGTTTTCTACAACCTCGCGCGCTTGAGCCAAGAGACGCAGAAGATCTTTCGTCCGCCCTTTATCTTGGGCAAGAGAAAGGGTTTCCGCCAGAAGCTCCATACTCCAGGCACGCTCAATATTTTCTTGAGGCTGGGCGCTGGCGGAGACATTCACATCCGTTTGTTCAGCATCATCATCGCAGTGGGGGCAACTCGCCTGGTCTGTGCCATAGGGCACGCCACATTCAGCACAATGAACAAGGAACCCTGTCACCGCTCGACGAACCGGCACGAGCCGCTCCTCTTCGAGCTTGCGCACTCGCATCTCTTGGGTGCCAATACGCAAAGCTGTGCCGTCTCTTAACAGGGTACGACCGCTAATGGCACGGCCATCGACCCGAACGCCATTACGAGAGCCGAGGTCTTCGACGAAGGCTCGCTCCTCATCGACAACAATCTGCGCGTGCTGACGAGAGACCAAGGGGTCATCGACCGTGAGGTAACAGCTCGCGCTACGACCTATCACCAGCTCTCCGAGAGGAAGGTCAATTTCATGTAAAAGAAAACGAAGTCGATAACGAGCCAAAGAAAATACCCTCACGAAAGATAGTCAATCATTCGACTTGGGTCAAAGCCTCGACGCTCACACAGAAAAAGAAGCTGCCTCAGTAAGCGGCAAAAACAGGCGGAAAAATAAATTCCAGTGGCTGCGTGAAAACTGCGCAGCCAGCGTCAATTTATCTTTCAACTAATTGTTCAACTACTCAGTACTGAAAAGTAGCTTTCATCACTCAAACCTGAAAATTCAGTAAGAACTGGCAAAGAGCTTCCACAGACTGCAAAGGCACGGCATTGTAGATAGACGCGCGCATTCCACCCACCAGGCGATGGCCTTTCAGGCCAATCAAACCAGCGTCTGTCGCCTCCTTGACGCAGCGCTTCTCCAGCTCGGGAGTTTCGAGATTCCAGACGACGTTCATGAACGAACGACTGTCTTTTTCAACCTTTAAAGAAAAAACGTCGGAGCGGGCTTCAAGGACCTCGTAGAGTCGGGCTGCTTTTTCACGATTCCGCGCCTCAATCGTATCAACGCCACCCTCTTTCTTCAGCCACTGCAAGACATTACGCAACATGTAGATGCTGAAGGTAGGAGCGGTATTCGCCAATGACCGCGCTGCTGCCTGAGTGCGATACTGCCATATAAAGGGAATGTCTTTTCGTCCCTGCTCGACCAACTCCTTGTTGATCATCACTACGGTGACACCACTGGGGCCCAAGTTCTTCTGGGCACCGGCGTAGACGACGCCAAATTGAGAATAATCGATGCGACGAGCAAGAATATCGCTCGACATATCAACCACCATGGGCACCCCTGGGCTCTCGGGAAACTCATGCAT
>JAKVCH010000574.1 GCA_022447485.1 Polyangiaceae bacterium
TGGTGCCGCTGCAGGAGAGGTAGCAAGTCAACTAGCTGTCGATATCATCTACGAGCAAATGACGGCCGGGGAAACCTCCCAAAATAGAAATGAACTTGCTCGCCGCATGGTCCGCGCAATCGAATTTGCGGGTGGTCATATCTACCAGGAAGCTCGCGTCGATCGCAGCCGCCGGGGAATGGGCACGACAGCGACAATTGCCGCTCTTCTGGATCGCCGCATTTTCCTGGGTCAAGTCGGCGATAGTCGAGCCTATCTCCTGCGCCAAGGAGAACTACGCCTGCTGACTCGCGACCAGAGCCTTGTCAATCAACTCATTGAAGCAGGACAGCTCACTGAGGAGGAGGCTGAGACCTTTGAACATAATAATATTATCCTGCAAGCTCTCGGCACCTCCGAAACAGTGCAAGTTGATCTGACCTACGCTGACTTAAATCAGGGCGATCTGCTCATGCTCTGCTCCGATGGGCTGAGTGGCATGATTCGAGATGCCGACATTCGCAGCATCCTCGAGAAACACCAGAACCCACTCGATGCCTGTCGTGTCCTCACCGAGCAGGCGAATGCACCCGGGGGTCACGATAATATCACGGTCATTGTCGTGAAAGTTGAAGATGGTGCAGAGCCCCCAGATGGGCGGGCCTTTGGTTATCAAAAATATGCTCTTCCTGAGCTCGAGGAGACAGAGCCAGAGACAGAGCCCCAGGGGGCCACTCCCGCCAAGCCCGACGCTGACGACGTTGCAACGATCAGCGAAGAGGCTGCGAATGAAACACGCCAGCTGCGAGTATCTCACACAATGGTCGGGATGAAGCTACCGCCTGAACTCGATGACTTGATAGGCGAAGAGAGAACCATGCGGCCCCCCGGGTTCGAAAAGACAACCTCCGAAGACAGCGGCGCAGAAAATACTCTACCATCTGGACCTATTAGCTCTCCGGAACCAGTTGAGATCCCCAAGGACCAGGTACCCCCTTTGGTCGCGGTGACTATAATACTCAGCGCATTGGCTCTCACCGGATTACTTGCGTACCTTTCCTTCAACTGAAGGTGATAAAGTGCCTCGCTCCCATCAGCGTCCAGAAGAGCCTAGCCGCAGAAGAATCGCATGACGGAAATTATTCGTCGGATAGTGTGGCGAATTCCGCTGCTGCTTCTTGCTGCGTTTAGTTTTTTCGCCCTCTTTTCGACACTACCCCAGGTCCGGAAGAGTCATCTCTGGCCTCTCTTCCTCAACTCAACTCCCTACGATGCACAATTAGCGGCCGAGAGAGCGCTAACCAACCTAGTGGAGGATCGCCCAGGAGCAGCTCGACGCTTGGCCGAGCTAGGTGGAGCAGCCCTGCCTATATTGCTGCCTCAGCTACCAACCCTCAGTCTTCATAACCGAAAACGACTTGCCGTTGCACTCTGGCCCGTTGCTGAAAGAATGGGCTTAGAAGAAACCGCTCCGCTAATTCATCAATTCCAGCAGCGACAGCCCAACGCGGAACCCCTGAGTACAGCTAGTCCTGACGACAAATTGGTATTCTGGGAAAGGTTTTACAGCGATCGGTCTCTCGACTTCAAGCCTGCTCCTGTCGAACGTCTAGTCAAACGCTTGTCTAACCAATCATTAAGTTTACGGTCCGCAGACCTCAAGGCTGTTGACACGTACGCTCTCCCTTCCCTCATCGAAGCGCTAGGGAAAGTCGAGACGAAAGAGGACGCCCAGAGAGTAGCTCGCCTGACCACATTCATCTCCAAGGCGACAGGCAGAGACTGGCGAGTCTTTCCCGAAGACAACCAACTTGAAGCACGCCAGGTTGCGACTGAGATTCGACGCTACTGGGATAGAGCTCACCCTGACTATATTTCGATGACCCGCCTTGAGCTTCTGGCGGCAGAATTGAAACAGACTGAGTTTTCTATTTGGCTTTTCCGAAGCCTCCGTGAGCTTCGGGGGCTCGACAACTCCCCGGTTGCCGCGCGGCTTGAAAAAGAGCTCGCAGCCTCCCTACCGAGTGTTTTGATGGCGCTTTTAGGCTCATTAGTACTGGCTCCCCTAGTGGTTGGCTCTCTCTACGTCGTGTTTCTCGGAAAAGAGATATTTCGACTGCGGCGCTGGGGGCTACGACTCTTCTTATCGGCAAGCTGTGCGCTCAGCCTTTTCTCCGTACTTCGCCTGGCGCCCATCTTTCCGGCCTACCTGCCTCTCTTCATGGCAGTCCTCGCAACATCTCACGCCGTCTATCTTTTTGATCGAGAAGTCGCTGATCGCGTTGATTGGCGAGCTCATCATGTACTCCGTGGTCGACACAGGCTGAGCCGTATCGCGACTGTGACCCGCTGGCTAGCACCGTCTATCCCAACCTTTGCACCACTGCTCACCGCAGAGCTCGCGCTCTGGCTTGTCTTTGCTGAGAATGCAACGCTCCGCCCCGGTTGGGGCTTCGGCCT
>JAKVCH010000575.1 GCA_022447485.1 Polyangiaceae bacterium
TACGCTGAAGGGCAGCGGCGCTTTGTCGAGTCTTTCAGCCCCTACGCGCGTCAGTTTTTGGAGCGATTGGAGCGACCTCCGATGGACAGTCTCGAGCCTGTTGGTGCGGGGGTTGCCGTCGATCGCAGTGCGCCGATCAAGAGCTCTCGCTCCACGGTGGCCACGATGGCTGACCTTGAGCCCTATTTGGCTGGCCTATTTGCGAAGGAGGCGATTCCCCATTGTCCGGAGCATCATGTGCCGGCTCAAGAAGTCACTCTGGACAAGGCCTGCGCGGAGGCTCAACAGGCATTTGCGGATAAGACGACCTTGGTTGCCTGGCGGGCGGAGGTAGGGAACGAAGAAGCTTATCTAGAACTCCATGAGAAGTTGGTGACGAGTGGCTATCGCCGCTTACTTTGCGGCGGCGAAGTTTTGAGCGTTGACGAGCTACAGCCATCGAAGGCGGTACGGGAAGGTGCGGTATTTATCATTCTCGACCGTATTCGGGTGAGGACGAGCGCGCAGTCGCGACTCAAGGAAGCTATCGAAGCCGCATTTAGTGCTAGTCGCGGTGCTCGGACTGCAGGTCAGGTGTGGTTTTTTGCAGGCGACCAAGAGCTCCACTTGCGCGAAGGCTTGTCCTGTCCGACCTGTGCTCGCCCTCTCCAGCCGCCTCGACCTGGTTATTTTTCCTACGAATCACCCCTCGGAGCCTGCGGTAATTGTCGCGGGTTTGGTCGCGTTATGGGCATCGACCTCGATAAGGTGATTCCCGATGAGCGGGTCTCGCTCGCCGATGGTGCTCTACGTCCTTGGCGGGGACCGCAAGCCGCTTGGGAGCGCAAGCAGTTGATGGCCTTTTGTCGAGCTCAAAAGATTCCGACAGATCAACCTTGGGAGGCTCTAACGAAGAGCCAGCAGCGCCAAGTGTTAGAAGGTACAGGGAAGCGAGGTCGGGCAAATTATTGGGGCGTCTATGAATGGTTTCAGTGGCTCGAATCTAAAGCCTACAAGATGCATGTGCGGGTGTTTTTGGCTCGTTACCGTTCCTACGATCCTTGTCCGGTATGCCATGGCGCTCGCCTGAATGAACATGCGCTTAGCTATCAATTGGGCGGTGCCAGTTTGGCTGATTGGCACCAGTTGGAAATTCATGAGGCAGTGAAGCGTCTTCGTAGCTTGAAGTTGACCTCACCCCACGGAAAACTTCTCTGCCAAGAGTTGACTCATCGCTTAGACTACTTGGAAAAGGTGGGGTTAGGGTATCTTTGCCTGGATCGCCAGGCTCGCACTCTCTCTGGGGGTGAGGCGCAAAGAGTGACCCTCACGGCGGCTTTAGGGACTTCTCTTCACCATGCGCTCTTCGTGATCGATGAGCCTTCGGTGGGCCTACATGCCTCAGATATTGCTCCCCTGAATCAGTTGATTCGTGAGTTGGCTCAGCGGGGCAACGCCGTTTTGGTGATTGAGCACGAGCCACAGTTAATCGCTGGTGCGGACCGAGTGGTCGAATTGGGTCCAGCGTCGGGGGCTCGGGGCGGAGAAATCGTCTTTGACGGCACGGTTGCTGCTGCTCGGAAAGCCAAGACGGCGACAAGCCGGGCCTTGAAAGGGCCGAAGGTTCAAGCCACGCCTCGCTCTTTGGAAAAAAGCCAGCGCATCAAGATACGAGGGGCGTCGAGCCATAATTTGCAGGGAGTTGACGTCGATCTGCCTTTGGAAGGCTTTGTTGTTGTGAGTGGTCCGAGTGGCTCCGGCAAAAGCAGTCTGGCCGTTGATATTCTCTACCGGTCGATCGCTCGTCATCTGGGCGTTGCAGATGTTCCGCGTCCCGGCGCTGTTCAGGAGGTCAGCGGTTTAGAAGCGCTCAAGAGCGTAGAATTAGTTGACCAATCGCCTTTGGGGCGAACTTCGCGGGGGAATCCAGCGACCTATACCAAGGTCTGGGATAGCATTCGAAAGGCGTTTGCCGCCGAGCCTGCCGCAGAAGCCAAGGGCATGGGCCCTTCTCATTTTTCTTTCAATGTGCCGGGCGGTCGTTGTGAAGCTTGTGCGGGCGAGGGGTATGAAACTGTCGAGATGCAGTTTTTAGCCGATGTCTCCTTGGTTTGTCCCGTTTGCTCCGGCAAGCGCTTCAAGGCAGAGACATTGGAGGTTGAACATCGTGGCCTTAATATTCACGATGTTTTGGAACTATCTGTCGACCAAGCGCTGGAGGTTTTTCATGACCTGCGACCAGTGCGACGAGGACTTTTGCCACTACAGACTTTGGGCTTGGGCTATTTGCGTTTGGGGCAGCCTCTTTCCACGCTCTCCGGTGGAGAAGCCCAGCGCCTCAAGCTAGCACGAGCTCTGGCTAAGCCACGTCCCGGTACCTTCTACTTGATGGACGAGCCGAGTGCCGGGTTACATGCGGATGAGGTCGAACTCTTACTTCAGGCTATAGACACTCTT
>JAKVCH010000576.1 GCA_022447485.1 Polyangiaceae bacterium
AGCTTTCCTGATCTGGCCAGCGGCGTTAGGTGGATTCGATGATTCGGTGCTGACGATTGGTGCCGCAGTGGTTCTCTGGCATCTGGGGGGCGCGCTGGATGCTGCCGATGGCGCTTTGGCTCGCTATCGCGGTGTGTCGTCTCTCTTTGGGCGTTTCTACGATAAGGTCTCCGATCGTCTCGTGACCCTCGCATTGGTGATCTCGCTCTCTGCTCGAGCCTTTGTTCATGCCCCGGCTGATGGATGGGTTCCGCCGGTTCTCTATGTCTTTGGAGCCATGCTGTACGTAGCGGGAATGAGTGCCTGCTCTGTCGCAAAGTGGGTTGAGTTGAGCTTGGGCATTGAGGCTCGTCTCAGCCAAGGGGGCGCCGCAGGAAAAGCGGGAGACCCTCAAGAAGTCGGTGCACCATCGCGCACGCCGAGAGAGTGGTTCATTTATGTTCTTCGCAAGTTCCCGACTCTCTTTATCGTCACAGAGATGGATTTGCCGCTTTGGGGCTCTTTGGCCCTGGTCTTTGGGCGAGAAGATTGGCTCTTCATCTACTTAGGGCTCTACGCGATGCCCTATACTTTCTACGCCATTTCTTTGAGAGCCCGAAGAATACGAGCTCTTGATCGTGAAGCGACAGTTTCTTCTTGAGTCATTGTTGGTCAAACTTTTGCTGAACGTCTTGCTCGATGTGCTGATCATTTGTCCGAGAGGGTTACTCTCGACATGAGCCCAGCGTCTTTGTTCAGTTCTTTTTTCATATCCCTGATCGGCTTTGCTCTTTTTCGATATGGGCGCAAACAGGAACGCTTTATTATTATTCTCAGTGGCGCTGCTTTGATGGTCTATCCCTACTTTGTGGATGACTGGCGGGTGAGCGTAAGTGTGGGAGTCGGCATCTTAGGCCTTACTTATCTAGCTATTCGTCAGGGACTTTAGTCGGAAAGAGAGTTCGCGAGGGGCTTTACGGGCTCTGTGGCTTATGCTCCCGCCCAAGCCAGCGTATTGCCAAAGACCGTCCCTTAGCTGTCAGGGAAGGGAAGGGCTTGGCTTTTGTCTCAAGATCCTTCACTATAGAATTTAGTCATTTATAAAGGGTAGATATGGATACGATCAAAGAGAGCATGGCACGGGCAATGGCTTCGAGCATCACGCCCCAGCCACCGTCAATTCCCCAGGCAAAGGATTGCATGAAAACGGGCCTGATCACTTTTCGTGGCGACGAGCATGTCGTCCGGGTGATTGATCGATTGATTAAAGAGCGGATTTCAGGGGCCCCTGTGGTTGACGAAGAGCATCGTCTCTTGGGCATGATTTCTGAAATGGACTGTTTGAGAGCTTTAATGAGCGGAGCCTACGATGGCGAGCGCTTACAGCCGCAGTTGTACGTGCGGGACCTGATGACGACTGAATGCATTACCGTGGAGAAGCAGACCAATATTTTCAAAATGGTCGAACTATTCGATACGCACAGCATTCGGCGCTTGCCGGTCTTGGAAGATGGCATCGTTATCGGCCAAGTGAGTCGTCGAGACATTTTGGTGCATAGCAAGCACTTGTTGGAATGAAGGGGCGAAAGCTCTCAGACTCAAGACTCCTGAAGAGGCTCTCGTCGCGGGTCAAAAAATATTATTGATCGTAATATAAAAGCCCGTGGTGTTATCGGTTGGAGAGATCGCCCAGTCAGCGCGCAGCACGAAGGATTCGCCCCAAAAGCGGCGGGCTCCGGCGCCTGTTCCTACTTGCATTTTACCTCCCTGGTCTAGGGATGTCGTTTTGAAGGTTTCGGACCAGACACGACCGCTATCGACGAAGCCTGTTAGGCCAAATTCGAATTGCTGACTACCTAGCTGAAAGGGCAAGAACCTGGAGCGAAGCTCGCCGTTCAGCAGTATTTTTGTTTTTCCATGAAACCTGCCATTCAGAACACCTCGGATGGATTCGGCGCCGCCGGTAGCGCGTTTGGTCAGGAATCCTCCCTCCTCGGCAAGGGTTTGGAATGGGGCGGCTCCCCAGATCACGTCTGTGAGGACACGAGCTCCTGCGACAAGTTGAGGACCAAGGAGTGGCAGGTAGCCGCGAAGAGTAATATTTGCGCCCCCGTAGGCTCGTCGCTCGAGGTTGGTGATGCCGCCACGTACGCTGATATCATGCATCATTCCTCGACTGGGAGAGACCTCTCGGTCACGACTATCCCAGAGAGCACCCACGGCTACCTCGCCTTTGAAGTAGGTCTCGGTACCCAAAAGCAGATTATCCGTTGTTGGGTTGTCACTAGCGAGATCGTCGGCAAGTTGACTGCCCTCGTAAATTCCCGTGATCGGTACTCGAGCATCGAGGCGGGACCAAAGTTCAAGATCAGCTGTGGGGACTGGCGGTATTTCGTCCACTGATGAAGGACAGAATGGTCTGGGAGAGAGGTCTCTTTCTCGCTCCTTCTCGCAAGC
>JAKVCH010000577.1 GCA_022447485.1 Polyangiaceae bacterium
ACCAGAGCTGGTAGCGAGAGCATTTTTCGGCGGGCTCACTCTCTTGGCATCTCTTGCCGTTCGGAGAGTTGAGCGATTCGCTTCGGCACGAGGGCGTCGGCAATTTGACCAGAGCGTCTGAGCCGCTTGGGAAAATGTGGGCTGTTCTTCGCCGGGGCTTGAGGGCGTTGTCAAAGGCGGCTTCGTTGACTTAACTTGAGTCATGTTCGCGCGACTACTGGTCTTGATCGCTGTTTGTTTGAGCCTGCAAGCTGTGGCTTGTGCCAAAGTTGATTATTCTGACATTCAGACGCAGGCAAAAGTGGACCCAGATGCCGATCTTTCCCGACTCAAGAGTTTCGCTTGGCTCGGCGGTATGTCTGTTCTGGAAGATCCCCAGGGGTATTGGGTGGAGTCAGGCCTCGATTTGAACGAAGAAGTCCAGGGTTTCATTAAGAACGAATTGCGAAAGAAAGGCTTCACCGAAACCCTCAATTCTCCTGACGCCTTTGTCTCCTTTTTGATTGTGAACGAGGTCCATGAGCTCCTGGAATTACAGCGCTCTCGTGGAAGCCAAATGCCGACCCTGGTTGGAATAGGGCAGGGGGCCCTATTGATCGAGCTGGTCGATGCCAAGAGCGGCAGGACTCTGTGGATTGGAGCTGCTGTTGCTGACACCCAGTCCAATCGCTCTGAAAGCGCGGTGCGGGCCCGGATTGAACACGCTGTGAAGAGTATTTTCGAGGAAATGCCGCGCTGAGCTTTTTGATGCACTTGTCCGGCTAGCGGGCCAAACTGTACAGGGAATAGCGTTTCCTGGCCTGAACCGCTCTGAGGAGTTGCGAATTTTCGAGGCAGCCTATTTTGCGCACTCTGCCTCTTGCCTGGTCGAAATTCTTCACTCACTATTCAACCTCGATGGCGCGCTTTCTTCACTTTTCAGCCCTCTCTATTTGTCTTGCCCTTGGTTGCTCGAAGGCTCCGGGAGGGGACGCTGATTCCGCCTCCGTTTCCCTTCAATGCGAAGACCCACTTGAGCAGGCTGAGTTAACCTTGGATCCGGATGAGGTGCACCTCATCGTTGAGGCGAATATGCAAACGATTCGCTATTGCTACGAACGGGCTCTCGATACGAATCCGATGCTGCAGGGGCAAGTCGAGGTGCAGTTAGTGATCGAGGAAGACGGAACTCCTTCCAGTGTTTGTAGCGGTGAGTCGAGTATGTCGAATCAGGAAGTGGTCAGCTGCGTGCTCAGTATCTTCTCGCAATTTCGATTTCATGAGCAAGAGACCCAGGTGGCAACAATTTATCCTCTCGCTTTTTCCTATGAATAGAAGGTGAGGGAATCGTCGGTTCTTGTTGCATCGACCCCGAGCTTTTGCCTCAGACGATCGCCCCAAAAAATCGAAACGCTGGCGCTTTTCTAATCTGCGCGACTTCGAACCCCGAGAATCTCTGCCGTCACCCGATCAATTCCGTTGCAGTAGCTTTCGAGGTCGAGGTCGTCGGTAAACACGCCAAAAGGTCGCTCTAATGCATGGGCGATTGACTCCCCGCCGCAAAGTAAGAAGGTCGCGACGACTTGGGCAATAATCGTGTAGGCACCGATCTCCTGCCAAAGCTCAACAGGCAGAGAAAGCAGCACTAGCGCGATGGCGAAGCGAATGAACGCCGGAAAGCTCGGTGACATCGGGGTATTATGAATCCGCTCGCACGCGCCAGCTACTTCGAGGAGTTCGCGAGCCTCGGAATCAATGATCAAAAGCCGGGTCTCAGAGAGTCGGCCGTCCCGGCGAAAGCTTTCCAAAAGAGAAAAAATTTGCGAAGCAATGAAAGCTGGGACGTGCTTCGGTTCTGCTTTTTCAAGCACGAAACCACGAACGTCTTGTAGGGTGTTGTCACCGCGGAGATGGTTCTTCAGAGAGCGGGGAAAGCCTTGAATCAACCGCTGTGCCTCGATGCGCTCTTGCTCGTCCGGAGCGGCGGAGTGCAAGATTTTAATGGCTAAATTACGGCTGATATTGACTAGTTTACCCCACTGCTTCCGCGCTTCCCACCAGCGATCGTAGGCCTTGCTCACTCGAATACTGAGCATCAGACCGACCGCGAAGGTAAGAAGAGCCTCAAGCGGAATCGTAAAAGGCACGAGATCTGGATTCATGCCTAAAGCCGCTGCATAGAGGCCGGAAGGTATGCCTAAGAGCCAGACTTTTCCCAGCGCGTGGGTAAAGATAAAGTGTGAGACACGCGGGATACGAACGGGCGGTCGACGCAGTTCCTCCCGAGTTCGTTGGTTGTACTGGTCGTGAGGAGGTTCTTGTTCCAAACTTCTGGAGGCTTGGGTGATCCGTTGCTCGCCGATACTTGCGAATTCGTTGAAGCTTTGTCTTCCAGCGGTTATTTCTCCGCCTCCAGAGCCTCTCTGGTCAGCACTCATGGCGGCAGCATAGTG
>JAKVCH010000578.1 GCA_022447485.1 Polyangiaceae bacterium
TGTTCGAAAAAACTGAGCAGTAAGCCGATAAAAGCAACGATGGCCAGAGCCACCAGAGCCACCAGAGGCTTCGCGTTCTTCTTGTCTAATTCGTCAGCCCGCTGAAAAAAGTCGAAAGGTGTTCGCAATAGGCTTAACTCTCGGGCAACAGCAAATCCTGCACCGAGATGATAGGCTTCACCTGAAAGGCGAGAATATTGAACCCCAAGCATACCGCCAACATCGCGCACCTCTGAGTGACCACTCTTTTGGTAGTCTTCATCTTCAGCCAAGCCAGGAAGGTCGGTGACAATTTGATCGAGACTCGATTTCGAAAAGCCTTCGGGAGCTCCCGAAGCAGAACGACTACCATCCGCATAAAATGCCACTGCCGCACCTGTTCGAGCGCTCAAAAGCCGAGCAAATCGATCGTCAATCAGCCGTGCTCCCACAATCGCACCAGCGGGCGCCGCGCCTGACTCATATTCAACAGGTCGGGCGACGACTCGATACAAGCGATTCCAGAGCCAAGTATCGTCGCGAATGTAGCCATGCAAAGCATCGGCTACTAGAGGGTGTGCACCTAGTTCAAAATCGCTTTGACCGTCGAGTTCGGGATACCCCAGGTGAGCAACCACTCGCCCGCGCCGATCAATCGCGAAGAGAGCATCAAAGGCCATCTCTTTGTCGATGCTTTCTTGTACTTTTGCTAAGGCGGAGCGGGCTTCATCGCGCTCTTTCGCTTTCAGGCCTTGTTCACGAACACTCGAACGCTGGAGCAAGGCTCGCAGTTCTCGATTCACCGCATATTTCACCAATAGGGACGCCCGATTGCGGGCATCTTCTTTGAGGTACCAGTGGACGACCTGACGATCAGAATTGAGACCCTCGGAAACCGCTAGACGCTGAGCACGGTTCATCTCACTTTGCGCTAAACCGAGAAGAAAGAGTAGCGCACCAACCCCTAAGCCAAGGGCCAGATACCAGAAACGAGAAAGAAGCATCATTTTTTCGCCTCGGCTGGAGGCGCTTTAGCCAAGGTAATCGTCGGTAGTTTTACCTTGCGATTCTTTAGCTGAAATTCACGGGCTTTACCGACCGACTGCCCAGCAAAATATGCTTGTACTTGGTACTTGCCAGGCTCTTTCACGTCGAGTTGGAAGTCACCCCGGGGCGATGGATAACTCACCGCAGCAACCCTTGGCTCTGCGACAACCCAAATTCGCAAGCTCGGCGCCCGCTCATCGCGGATCTCAAAAACCCCCGCAGCAGGAACCTTCCACTGTCGAGAGGAGCCCTTCAAGGTGTCGGCAACGCTTAGGCCATCAAAGTTTTTCCCATAAAGGCGGTGTTTGAAGGGATCTGTATTCTTAAATAGAAGTGAGGTACCGGGTGGCACGACGAGCGTCACCGGACTCGAGCCCCCGCCACCAATAGTCACTGTCACCTGCTCAAATGCTTTCTGCGACTCTTTGGCTAATGCAACGAGACAAACTTCTTTCGGCAAATAGGGGTAGAGCTGACGCTCTTTTGCTGGGACAGTGGGAACCATCTCTCGAAAAGAGAAGCCCTTATTCTCTGGATCTTTGGCTTCTTCCCAAACGGGGTTTCTTAAGAATTCATAACCCCGGACCTTACCTACGACCTTTTCGCCCCAGGCCGGACTCGTCATCAATAAGAGGCCAGCCAGATAAGTCGGCACCCGTCGAGAACGCGCGCGAACCAGGGACAGATTCTTCTTCCATGCAGACTCAAACATTGGGCGGACCGTAGCCCAAGACAATGGTGGCAGGAAAGTATCAATCGTCGCTCTCTGGGAAAAGAGCTCCGATGAAAATAGGACTCCTGACCGCAAAGACCGCCGCGAAAAACTACAGTTCCGAACCCCATGATAAAAAGGTGGGCAGCGCGTGTGAAGTTTCTGGCTTCCCGACGAATTCGAGTCGGGCGCAGCTCTCCGCTCCACATCTTACTTCCCTAGGGTAATAATTAGCGGGATTCGTTACTGTTGTGCTAGCGAGTCTCCGCAGAGGGAGCCCTTCAATAAAATGAAGAGATCCGCTGGCCCAGTCAATGAAATAATCGCTGTCGACCACGCTTTTCAAATTTCAGCACTGAACGGAGTTCAATTTGGCTTTCTTCCGTGACTGAACAAGCGCCAGAGCCATCAATGGACAGCGCCCGTCAACCAACAAAAAGCTGGCACTAAAACCTCTTCCGGACTAGCGCCACCAATCCTGACTTCTTCGGTCGTACCCCGGCGTTTTGGATCCAAACGAAATCCATGGTCACCAAAAACCACGACCATCGTGCGAGGTGGAAGGCCATTGATATGGGTCGCCAGCGCTTCCGCAGTTCTTCCAGCTATCTCAGGCAAACGCTCCTCAACTGAGCGATCTACCTCGGAAATACCGTCGATCACGCTGTCTAATTTAAAGACGTCACCCCGCGG
>JAKVCH010000579.1 GCA_022447485.1 Polyangiaceae bacterium
TCTCCCATCATGCGAAATTTCCACTTCACCACTGAGGTGACTTATTGGTTCCCATACGATGCAAGCACTGATGCAACTCTCGACTTCACGGGAGATGATGATGTTTGGGTCTTCCTCAACGGAAAGTTGGCAGTTGACCTTGGTGGACTCCATCAACCTCTCGCTGATAGCGTCACGGTGAACTCAAGCACAGCGGGACAATTCGGTCTCGAAGCTGGTAATGTTTACGAAATCAAGGTCTTTCATGCGGAGCGCAAGACGGATGGATCAACGTTTAAGCTCACTCTGTCCGGCTTTGACGCGACACGTTCGGATTGCGTCGCGGTGTGTGGCGATGGTATCATTGGCTTCGGCGAAGAATGCGACAACGGCGACGACAACGTAGAGGTTGATAGTGGTATCTACGCGGCCTGCAATACGGATTGTCTGCTCGAGGGCGGTTATTGTGGCAACGGCACCCTTGACGAGGGAGAGCAGTGCGACGATGCCGATCCTGCGACACAGGCGGGCTGCACCAACTGTCGTATCCTCGTGGTGCGTTAAGAGCTAGTTAGCTAGTTTGCTCAGCTTAGATGCTCGGCTTTAGCAGCTCGGCTCGGCCGGGCTCATGGACGCCCAAGGACCTTTTGGTTCTTGGGTGTTTCTTATGTTGGTCTCTAAGGTATTGAAATTATGAGGTTTATTATGCTCTAGCGCTGACCGGAGCCGGTCACCTTAGGTCATGCTTATTCTAACCGTACTGGGGAGTAAGGTGGGTGGAGCAAGATGAAAAGCCTGATCCAGAGCAGGAAAAGGGCGGGGGCCAAGGTGCAGCGGCATGGTGGATGAAATCGCGTCTGGTTTCGGCGAATACCGGCTCGCCGGCAGGCAGCTTTTGGTGTTTGCGGTCCTGGTGCTCTACTTTGGGCGTTTTTTGCGCCGGCGCCTGCCCATTCTCAAGGAGTAGAGCATCCCCGCTTCGGTTGTTGGTGGGCTGTGCTTTAGCTTACTTTCTTTGCTGCTGACCCTGAGTGGATTGGTGAGCATTTCCTTCGACCTCGATATTCGTAACACGATGCTCCTGATCTTCTTCAGCACCATCGGTCTCAACGCAAAGGTAAGCGCCTTGCGCAGGGGAGGAAAGGCGCTTGTGCTCTTGGTCTTGCTCTGCGGAGTCTATCTCGTTTTACAAAATGCAGTGGGTGTCAGCACGATGTTGGTCGCGGGAGAGCCAGGTATTTGGGGCCTCTTTGCTGGCAGCATCGCCCTAGCCGGTGGTCACGGCACGGCGATAGCCTGGGGCGAATCGGCCGCTGCAGAGGCTGGGGGAGTCGCCGAATTCGGGATTGCGGTGGCTACTTTTGGACTCATCGCAGGCGGCGTTTTAGGAGGGCCTTTGGCGAGCCGTCTGATCAACCAATTCAAGCTCGTGGCGCCCGACGAAGAGAAGTTCACTCGCCTCGAGACAGAGGAGGTGACCCAGGAATCGGTCAAAGAGGCGCATTTTGTGCCCAAGCTAGTGTCTATCGACGATGTAATTGGGACGGTTTTGGCGCTCGCTCTTTGTTTAGGGCTCGGCGATGCCGTGAACCGTTATCTTTTCTCTTTCTCAATTCGCTTGCCAGGCTTTCTTACGGCTATGGCCATCGGCGTCGTTATCACCAATCTAGCGGACCCCCTGAAGCTCAAAATGCGACACAATGCCCTCGATTTGATCGGTGGCGTCTGTTTGCAGCTCTTTCTCGTCATGAGCCTCATGAGTCTCGATTTGCTCTCTCTGGTGAGTTCCTTGCACCTCCTCCTCTTGGTGATGCTGCTGCAGTGCACTGCCGTGTTGTTATTCACCCGCTTCGTTGTCTTTCCTTTGATGGGGCGTGATTATGACTCGGCGGTAATGAGTGCAGGATTTGTAGGCATCATGTTGGGTGCCACGCCCGTGGCGGTCGCAAATATGGACGCTGTCTCAGGAAAATATGGTGCATCCGCGAAGGCGCTCTTGGTGGTGCCTTTAGTTGGCTCTTTCTTTATTGACTTACTCAATGGCGCCACCCTTGGGTTTTTTACGGCTTTGCCGTTCATGTAGGGGAAAGAAAAGGGGATCGAGATGAAGGTAACGATTGAATGCAGATTCGGGTTACAACTAATGAGCGCCCTCGTCGTGGTCGCTTGTGGTTCGACAGCCGTTGCACCGCCCCCGACTGATGCTTCCAAAGCAGTGGCGGCTGAACTCGCAGAGTGCAAAGAAAAAGCAGCTGCCCAAGAAGCGAAGGCTCAAGAGCCCCTTCCGCCTGCGGTCGTGATTGGTGCAGCCGAGCCTTTACCGGACGAAGCTCTCAAGAAGGCCGTCGAAGAGGCTTATCTGCGCTATCGCGACGTGCAAGAGGGCAAGAACGCCGACTACATTCCTATTCTCACGGAAACTCCGTCGGAGCTTTTTGGAGTGGCAATTAT
>JAKVCH010000058.1 GCA_022447485.1 Polyangiaceae bacterium
CTCCCCCCCAAATTAACGGTGTGTTGGCAGCTGTTGCCTCGCGTAGCGTTCCCAGCCATCCGTCGAGGTCGGGTGTTCCCCTTTGCAGCACGAGCGAGGAGCTTACCGGTTTGGCTTTAAATTCATCGATCAAAGCATCGCCCAATTCGGGGCCGAGGTCGTTAGCTAAAAATACCTTCGGCTGGTTTTTTGTGAATAGAACTCCTGCCGCAGCACTATCATTGTCATGCTCCGATTCGTGATGCAGCACTCCAGCTACAGGAATAATCAACCAATGGCAGCAACTCTCATGAGCAACTAACTCAGCGAGTTGGTTCGACCGCTCAATCAGGCGCCCCGAAATAAACAGTAACCCCAGCGGCGCTTTGCCCTTCCCACGAAGCGTCACCTCACTCTCCTGGGTATGTAACGTCTTCGCGACGCGCCGAATACTCTCGGTGACTACTGAAAAGGTCGCGACTTCAGAGGGCATACTTGAGTTTTAGTCTACCTCATCGCGGCCCGCAGCCGAAATATCTTCTGCAATAAGACTTCGTCGGTCTGCGTTGCTTACCGTGACGGACTGGGTTACGCCCCAGAGTTAGCGATGATGAGCCAGGAAGCTTTGCAGCTTAAGTCTGTGGGCGGAACCCATGTGGGGATGCGCCGTAAGAATAATCAAGATAGTTTCTTGGTGGACGACTCTCTTGGCCTTTGGGTTGTCGCAGATGGCATGGGTGGTCGCGCCGCTGGTGAAGTTGCCAGCCAGCAAGCTGTCGAGACGGTTCATGAAATGGTGTTGGCTGGTTTACGTCGTTCTCGGGAGGCTGGAGAATTAGCGTCGACTCTCCCTAGCGTGGCGATTGCTCGAAGAATTCTAGAGTCAGCTGTGCAGGCGGCTACCTACATGGTCTTTGGCCTAGCCGAGCAAGATCAAGCCAAGAGCGGTATGGGGACCACTCTCTCCGCTGCGCTGCGGGTGAAAGAAGGTCTCCTTCTCGCTCAGGTCGGCGATAGCCGCATTTATCGCGTGCGCGGAGGCGAGGCGTCTCAGCTCACCGAAGATCACACCCTAATCAATTGGCAGCTCGCCCAGGGCATCATCACTCCTGAAGAAGCTCAGCGCTCGCGGCAGAAAAATGTGATTACTCGGGCCGTCGGCAACCGAGATTATGTGCAGGTCGACCTACTGCCTTGTGATGTCGTCGCTGGGGATAAGTTTCTCCTTTGCAGTGATGGTTTGCATGGGTACTTGGGCCAACGGGAAGTCGGCGAATTTGTGAGCCAAGGGGGTGACGGCGCCGTCCAGGCCATGATTGACCTTGCCAATGACCGTGGCGGGAAAGACAACATCACTGTGTTGATTGTTGAAGCTGCCGCGGCGGCAGCGGCCGGGGCCTGAGCGCAACGTCTTATCAATCGTCGAGACAATAACCGCTCTCCCGGCCAGCGACGCAGAAAACTGCCCTGGCAAGCGCCTTTGGCTCTGCAGGATCCCCTGCAGTGGGTAGGCCGTGATTTTTTTCGCTTCAATGTCAGTTTTTTTAACAACTTATTTGGGTACTTCGATCTCCGTCTGTTAGCCATGGTCTTCGTTGGGAGGCATTTGCCTCGGACGAAGGAGAATCACGTGGAAGCTGTTCGAGTTGGAGTCATCATGGGTGGAACCTCAAGTGAGCGCGAGGTATCGCTGCGCTCAGGAGAGGCGGTTGCAACTGCCCTCGAGGAGCTTGGTTATCACGTTTTACGGGTCGATTTAGGCGCTGGAGTCGATGCTCTCGAAGCCCTTTCGTCAACCGATATGGACGTGGCCTTCCTGGCTCTTCATGGCAAGCAGGGAGAAGATGGTTGTGTGCAGGGCGTCCTGGAAATGCTGGGCATTCCCTATACCGGCTCCGGCGTGATGACGAGCGCCCTGTCCATGGACAAGCTCAAGAGCAAGGAGCTTTTCCGTCTGCACAATATCGCGACCGCGCCTTATTATGCCGTTTCCAGAGCTGAGCTCGATGACCTTGAAGCAGTGCACGGGGCCTTTGGTTTCCCCGCTGTGGTCAAGCCTCGTCGTGAAGGCTCCAGTGTTGGCGTGGCAAAGGTGAATAACTTTGCCGAGCTGTCCGTCGCTATTGAGGCCGCCTTCCTTTACGACGATTCCGTCCTTGTTGAGCGTTATATCGAAGGCAAAGAGATTGCTGTGGCTGTGCTCGACGGTCGAGTTCTCGGCGCGATTGAAATTGCACCAGCTGGTGAGATGTACGATTACGATGCCAAGTATGCTTCGGAGCAGACTCAGTACTTTTTGCCCGCTCGCCTCGAGCCGACTCGCATCAAAGGCCTGTTGAATATTGCTGAAAGAGCTGCCCAAGCTCTCGATATTCGGGGAGCTGCCCGAGTCGATCTAATGGTCACCGAAGGCATGAACGAATATGTGCTCGAGATGAATACCCTGCCAGGGATGACCGAGAACAGTCTTTTACCCAAGATTGCGGCTCATGCAGGCTACGACTTTGGCGCTCTTTGCGAAGCTATTCTCGAGTCGGCTCGGCTCGACTCCGGTTACGGCATCGATGCTGTCCGTCGGGCCACACTGGATTGTGGTTTCAGCGATGTTTGGGAAGAAGCATCGGTCGATGAAGATAGCCTGGCCTATGTGCCTGCCGCGACGCGTAGTATCTCGAACCTAGCGACGACGAAGGCTGGTTGAGTTTCGGAACTTCGATGATGCTCGCAGAGCGAGTTTTTTTCGCGGAGCAACACTAAAAATAACCCACAAATTTGCGGCTTTTCGTTGAATTGTCGCTTTGATGTTGGCCCGAGCGAAAGTTTTTCCTTTCTTGAGTTGAAATACAGATCTCAGGGAGCTATAGCTTCGCTCCCTCGCACAAGAGGCACTCAGTCCCCATCGTCTAGCCAGGCCCAGGACACCGCCCTTTCAAGGCGACGACGCGGGTTCGAATCCCGCTGGGGACGCAGAAGAAACCCCGTAACTCATAAGAGTTACGGGGTTTCGATTTTCCAGGGAGCGAATCTTGGAGCGACAGATATTGCTGCGCAGTTTCGCTCTCAGGCAGGGTGGCGATAGGAGCTGGGCCGGCCAGTAGCGGCGGACTCTCCGATTGTCTGAGAGGCGAGGTGCTGGCGTTCACGGGCTCTTCGGCTATCCTGCCGAACATGGTTTGCCTGCGCTCCGTTTTTGCTGCGTCTCTCCTCTTGCTCTCGAGCTCCTGTGCGTCCTCAGGAGATGGTAATGGCCCGGGAAGTGAGCCTCCAGAAAGCATGCTGCAAGCCCCGGAGTCGCCCGAGTCGAGCGCTTCGACAACCGAGGAGGTGGTGGAGTCAAGCGATGAACCTCAATTGATGGATGAGCCGTTCAGCGAGGCTGAGCCGGTGGTCTGTGACGATGGCTTCTTCGGAGCGCAGTGTCAGGCTTGTACCTCGCGCTGTCTCTACGGTACGTGCGATGATGGTGCCGAAGGAAGTGGTGGCTGCCGTTGCTTCGAGGGCTGGGCTGGTGATTCTTGCGAGCGATTGGCTGCTGTCCTTTCCTTTAGCCATCAAGAAGACGAAAGTTGTGTTCTGGAGCTCGACGGGGACGTTGCTTGTTGGGGTCCAAGTAATCTGGAAGTTGTCTTCCTCGAAGACGGCGGTGAGGAGCGTTTAAGCCTTCCGACTCAGATGTTGACCGCGACCGACTACCAAGTGCTTCGACTTGGGGAGGATCACGGCTGCGCGATCGATTCTGCGGGCGCCCTAGAATGTTGGGGTCGGAATGCTTCTGGTGAATTGGGCATCGGAACATCTGGACAGGCCACCATTGTGCCGACCAGGGTTTCCGCAGGCCCTGACGCTTGGCTGAAGGTTGCGCCAGGGGGAGGACACAGCTGTGCTATCGGTGTCGATCGGAGCCTTTGGTGTTGGGGTAGCAACAGCTATGGGCAATTAGGCATCGGAGCCACGGACGAATCATCGATTGCGACCCCTCAAGCCGTAGCTGTTGGCGAGGAGTGGGTCGACGTCGCGACAGCCGACGATGTTTCCTATGGCATGAAGAAAGATGGCACTCTGTGGAGCTGGGGCAGTAACAGTGACGGGGCGCTAGGAGACCCGAATAATACTGAGGCTCAATCAGAACCCATGCGCTTCTCCAGCGAAACAGATTGGTTGTTTCTGATTGCTACGGAAGAGCAAGAAGGCGCCTGCGCTCTCAAGAAAGACCGTTCTCTTTGGTGCTGGGGCCGCAATGACGACGGTCAGTTAGGTACAGGAGATGAAGAAGATCTCCTCGCGCCTACCGAGATTCTTCCGGGCACCCAATGGATGAGCTTTAGTGTCGGCGAGGACACAAGCTGCGGCGTGAAGATGGATGGTACTCTCTGGTGCAGTGGCGATAACGGAGATGGTGAGTTAGGGCAGGGGACTGTCGGTCCGGATAGTCTCGTTTTTCTTCAAGTCGGAACAGATACGGATTGGATCGACGCCCATTCCTCCAACGATCATCACTACGTGATCAAAAGCTCAGGTGAAATATTTGCTCTCGGAGAAGAAGCCGGGGGAATGGGTGGGGTCTTTAGCGAGCAGGTCGACGAAGTTCTTCTGCTCGAACCCCAGCCTGTCTTCAATGGGGCCGACTTAACCTCAGTGGTTCTGCTGCCCAACGATGGCTGGCAAGAGACGCAGTTTGGCTGTGGGCTGAGTAGCACTGGTCAAACCAAGTGTTGGGGCGAGTTTGCTGAATTTGCCCCAGAGCCAGACGTTGAGCAGAGTTCTCAAGCTCGGGTCGTGGACGATGCGCCAGTATTTACTCGCCTTGCCGGGGGTAGCGACACGATTTGCGGCATTACCGAGGCCGGTGCGATTCAATGTCGTGGGGCGTTTGATGGTGGACTAGGCGATGGTACAGCGACTGAAAGCGGTTCTTGGATTACGGTGACGGCGCCTGTCGATCGCGGTGGAGCAGTCGAGCTTGCTGTCGGTGACGACCATGCCTGTGCCATTTTTCAGAAGAATGCCGAGAGAACCCTCTGGTGCTGGGGGTCCAATGGAGACGGCAGCTTAGGAGACAATTCCGATGTCGATCGAGCTACCGTTGTTCAAGAAAATTCTCAGGCCACAGATTGGCAGGAAGTCTTTGCTTTCTCCTCGCAGACCTGCGCTCTTCAAGAGTCAGGAGCGGCATTCTGTTGGGGGGGAGGCGAACTTGGCCGAGGAGTGCTGAGCGATGACCGGGATATTCCCGGCGAGTTGTCTTCGGCTTCGACATGGATCTCCCTTTCGATAGGCGAATACAACACCTGCGGCGTCAAGTCGGATGGTACTCTCTGGTGCTGGGGGATTCAGAATGAAATTCTTTCTGTCGAATCCGACGAGCCTCGGCGTGTGCATGATTCTGAGTCGAGTTTTCAGCAGGTCAGTGTGGGTGAGAATCACGCTTGTGCTGTGAAGACAGACGATACTCTTTGGTGTTGGGGCGAGAATGATTACGGACAACTCGGTTCGAGTGACTTCTCAGCAACAGCGCTAACCCAGGAGGCGAGCGCATCAAGCGATTGGTCTGAGGTGACGGTCGGTTTAACCTCGACCTGTGCCGTGAAGAAAGATGGCGCAGGGGCCTACTGTTGGGGCTCGAGCGAAGTTGGTCAGTTAGGGACAAACTTTCATTGGATAGCATCACCGCGACAAATCTACCCCTCATTGAACTAGGTGAGTCGCGGTCGTGCTTGTCTGAGTAGTTCGTACACGAGTCTTTGGGCCGGTTTCTTTGATTATGTAAAATTACAATGTTGTAAGTAAGGTTGATTAAGTAATTAGCAAGGAGGTCGATTTTAGCTGGCGTCGCAATGATGTTCGCCGGACCCTTCTAGGATGGCCAGCTCGCGATTCTCCCGACTCGTTTCTATCTCCTTGCTTGCGTCGTGCGGGCTCCTCCTAGCGTGCGGTAAAGCAGACGACGGAATTGGGAAGAGTTCGATAGTGAACGATGATTCTAACGACGAGTCACCCGTTCGCTCAGATGATACTTCTGGCGGTTTGAATATTGACTCGTTGGGGGAGCAGAGTCGGTACGATTCCTTTGCGATAGACGATTCCTTTGAGGGGCGAGGCACCAGAGAAAACCCGATTGCCCTGAAGAGTAAAAATGGCGAGGTTGTCGAGATTGAGTTGAGCGTGATTGGCCTTCTCCCCGATGGGTCGAAGGAAAAGGTCACTGATTTAACCTATTCTGTGGATTCTCAAACCATTGGCACAATCAATCCAGACACGGGGGTCTTTGTTGCGAATGGAATTGTTGGAGGCCGCGTAGAAGTGACGGCGACTTCCAAGACGAATGAGTCCTTGCAGGTGAGCTACTTCCTCGAAATCAACGTAGTCAGAACCATCTTTGGCGATGGTGTCGAGTCAGATGATGCACTTCGTTTCGCCCAATTAATAGAAGACGAATCTCGGGCGCCCACCATTGACTATCCTCTCGATGGCGCGGTGATGCCTCAAAATGTCTATCCAGCAAATATTCAATGGGCGAACGGTCAAGCCGGCGATATTTTCCGTATCACCCTGGAAAAGCCTCATGCCCTTGTGCGCGCTTTTTTGATTCATGAGGGTGCGGAGTTTAAGTTTCAGTGGTTGGTCGATGATCTAGCCTGGCGTGGCATTGCGCAGACCGATGAGGATGAGATGGCGCAAATTACTGTCGACCGCTACGACGCCGGGGCAACTGAGTCCATCCAAAGTGCTCAAGTCGTCTCGTTGAAATTTGCCAGGGCCGCTTTGACTGGCTCCGTTTATTATTGGGATATCGAGGCGGGTCTGATTCAGCGCATCAACGATGGTGAAGGCACGGCGGAGAACTTCATGCCTGAACCTCCCATGGTCGATACGAACGATTGTGTCGGCTGCCATTCTGTTTCTAATAGTGGTCGCTACATGGCTGGACGGCTGGGCGGCGGAGAGAACTTTGGCACCGTCTTCGATCTGACAACCGATCTTACCGTCGATCGGCCTGACGGTCTTTGGCCGACCAACCAACTCAAGTGGTGGGACTCGACGTGGAGCCCAGATGATTCTCGGCTGATGGTTTCAGCTGGCGCAGCAAGTTCACCAGACTTACTTCTCTATGATCCGTTTGCTGGCACCGCCCTCGAGTACGAGGGAACCCTTCCCAAGGGGATCATGCCAGCCTGGGGCCCGAACGATGATTGGATCGCTTTCGTTTCTGAGGCGGATAATTGGAGTGCTCATGTTGAGGCTTCCAATATCTCCGTACTCGAAGTTATGGGTAAAGATTCCTTTGGCGAGATCACCCAAATTCAAACGGGTGCGGGGTTAATGGATCGTCCTGAGTCAGGAGTCGCCTTGAGCTATCCTTCCTGGTCTCCCGACGGGCGTAAGATTGTATTTGCTCATGGCACCGGTGCACGCAGCGATAGGAACGATTCGGCGCTTTATGCCATGAAACCTGACGGCAGCGATGTTGTTCGACTTGAGCGCGCTCTGAGCGGGGCGAACGATGATTTTCAGCCAAATTTTTCTCCTTTCGACGAGGGCGGTTATTTTTGGTTGAGCTTTCTCTCTCGGCGAGATTACGGCAACGAGCTTGCTGGGACGAAAGGCACCGAGCGGCAGCAAATTTGGGTGACGGCGATCAAGAAAGTCACTGAACCCGGCGAAGATCCGAGCGCGGTGGCCTACTGGCTTCCAGGTCAGGCTGTCGAGTCGAGCAATATTTCAGCATTCTGGGCGCCAAGAGCTTGTCGTGATGATGGCGAAGAGTGTTCCGTGAGCAGTGAGTGTTGTGGTGGAGAGTGTGTTGCTGATGGCGAAGGGGCCTTGGTCTGTTCTCCGCCACCGCCTGAGCGATGTCGCAACCTTGGTCAGACTTGCTCTTCGAGCGCGGATTGCTGCAACATGAGGGAGTGTCGCAACAATGTCTGCATTCAAGACATTCCTCGCTAATTTGAGTTTGATTCACCTTTATCCCCCGCAGGACTCCTAGCCGCCCGAACGAGCTCAGTGTGGTAGCAGTGCCACTCGATGGCCCCAAACCTTTGCGTCGGGTCCTGCATGAGCAAGAGAAGGAGCGCAGTTTTTTGGTAGCGCTTTAAGAGTGGTTGTTATTTAAGGTTGTCTTGAAAAAGATGGCCTGGGTTTAGCTGATTTATAGTGCGATGGCGCATGTTTGAAATTGTTACGAAATAGCCCCTTGCTTTCTGACTACGGATTTGACATCCGTTGCCCGAAGGATCGGGGGCGATCGGGTCTCCTCTTTCACCAACCATTATCGGCACATCAGTGCATAATGAGTGAATTGTTAGCCTCTCATCGCTGAGCGATGAGAGGCTGTGATGAAGTGAAAGCTATGAAAATGACGAAGTTGTTGATGCTCTCCGCGCTCGGTGCGGCATCAACTTTATTGAACGGTTGCTCGGATGCGACGACCTCTCTTGATGCCAAAGGCCAGATGATATCGGCCTGCACAGCCCAGGAGTGGAGCGCGTCGACAGCCTACACAGGCGGAATACGAGTTTCCTACAACGGTGCTGAATATACGGCTCATTATTGGAACCAAGCCAAGAACCCCGAACAGAATTCGGGAGCTCAGAGCTCGGGTAAGTCCTGGTCAGTCGCAGAGCCCTGCGGCGGCTCTGGTACTGGCGGCGGCTCGGGCTCTGGCGGCTCGGGCTCTGGCGGTAGCACAGGTGGCGGTGGCTCGACTAGCTGCAGCGAAGCAGATTGGAGCTCCAGCGTGGCCTACACCGCTGGTCAGCGAGTCGTCTATCAAGGCTCTATCTACCAGGCTCATTACTGGACTCAGGGTCAAGTGCCTGCTCAAAATGTTGGTGGACAACTCACCGGTAAAGCTTGGCTGTTAGTTGGTTCTTGTCATCAAGTCCCTGGCGTGGATCCCGCTTCTTTGGCCTCGGTCCTCAGCTTCGAAGATCCCACGGCTCATTGGACATCGAGTGCAGGTGAGTTAACTCCTAGCTCGGTCCGTGCCGAAGGTCTTCTCGGTGCAGCTATTTGGGGCGCTGGCTCAACTGAAATAGTCAGCGCGCCTCTGCCGAGCTTGGGAGATGTCGCGAACACCTTGGCTCTCTCCCTGCAAATCCCCGAGGAAGCCGCTTGGGGTACGGTGAGCTTGCGGGTGAACTTGCCTTCCCAAGGCATTTTCTCTGAGCAGCTGGCTAGTTTGCCCCTCGCAGATTTGACGCCAGGTCGTTTCGAGCGTCTTGAGTTTCCTCTGACAAACGCTTTACAGACAGCCCTCAGTCAAGATTTCGACGACCCTGAGTTCACCATTGTCCTCAATGGTCCAACCTTCAACGAGCCCTATATCTTCGATGATCTTAATACGGCCAACGTTCAGAAGGTATCTCTGACCGATAAGCCGATTTCTCTAACGGCCCAGCTAGATCACTCGACGAGTGTTAGCACTCCTGGCGAAGATTCTTCTTCTTTCCCCGTCCAATTCGAGGTTCCCAAGCTCCTGCCGGTGACCCACGGCAACGCGGGTCAAGGCCAAGCTCAGCTACAATTTCGTCTAGACAATGGTCCCATCACAACTTGTCTCTACGAGGGAACGGCTTCGGTCGTTCATCCGACTGACTACATCGATGTTCTACGAGGATTGAACTATGTCTTTGTCAGTTGTAGCGACGGTACCCAGGCCGGAGATCGAGTCTACCAGGATTGGTCGCGCTTGGAGATTTTGGGTTCTGATACCCAAGACGACTCGGAGCGAACCCAGATCACTTTAGGTTTGGGCGATGGCTGTACCGGCATGATTCCTGCGTCACTCTTGCCTCACGAAGTGGCTGAGTTACGCGATAATTTTGTCTGGAGCGACCAGACTCCTTTGCCGCGAGAAGATCTCCAAGGCCGTCCAACGATGTGGTCCGGCAAGATCTACATTGAGCGCGAAGAACAGCTAGAATGGCTCGATCAGTGGCGCATTTTCTGGAGCGCGCGACCTCTGCTCGGTGCAGATGCGGAGGCCTACACCGGACAATGTGGTGCCGTGGCAGAAACAACTGACTTTCGTGGGTCTTTTGTTTACGCGATTTTCCCTGCTGACTTCTACAACCTCATGGGCGAGGCGGGAGAGTATGCCGCAGAAGAGGGGCTGGAGGCTCCGATTCGGATGATCATTCCCGATACCGATAATACTCAGGCCTACAATAATGCCGATGGGTCCTTAACTTACGAAGCATTAGCAGAGGCGCGCTTTCATGATTGGCTCGACACGGGTTCTACTGCTCAGCCAGGTTTCGGAAAGTTTTTCACGAATCTTGTGAGTACGATTGTTTCGATTCCGACGAAAGTAGTGTCCCTTGTCGCGACCGTTGTCGATACGGCCTTAGAATTGGTTCAGCAGGGAGTCGGTCTCGTCGCCTCTGCATTCAATGGTCGAATTGACCTAGACTTGGTTTTAACGATTCCGAACCGTGGAAATGGCTTCACCTCGGCAAATATGCAGCGAGCCTGGGGGCCGAATGCAATAGGTGGTGGTCGTCCGAATATCTTCCCGGCTTTTGCCAATGTTGAAGTTCGGCAAAAGGCTCTCGGCTTTATTCCTTCCATCAGCAAGAAGCGTATTGGCACCGACGGTCGCCTGACCGTTCGTCCTGTGCGCAATATGCAGGGTAGGAATAATGAGTTCTGCATTGAGCTCGACACCCGCTACGCCAAGTTTACTCAATATGTCTTGCCAGCTACGGTGTGTGACTTCCCTACGATTGAGCTTGATTTTGATCAGAGCGCGACCGTTCCTCTTGATGTTGACCACGGCTGGGTTCACGCAATGACCCAGTTTTGGGATAGCTACGAGTACTCGAAGGATGTGATCGACTACGAGCCGCGCAAGCTGAAGACCCTCGTTGGATCGTTTGCTCAAGGTGGTGCTGCTGTAGCAGGTGATGCATTTGTTACCTGTCTGAATTTCCCCTCATTGAACGCCTCCATCGTTCAAGTGGCGGGTTCCATCCTCTCAACCTTTATTCCTAAGGCTGGCCTACTGCTGACTCCCTATAAGCAAACCCACATGATTATGGCGGGTGATACTTTCGATTCACGCATAGTCGCGACCCATGAATACGGTCACTTCATTATGTGTAGCATGCTCTACGATGAAGATGGGCCAGTGGCATTAAATGGTTTGCTTAGTTACATCGTTTCCTACGATGAGACGAGTGAAGAAGTTCAAATGCTAGAGACGATCGCCGACCTCTTCACCATGCAAGTGACGGGCGGTGCTAACTATACTGAGCGTCTCCCTGGCATGAGAGCTTCCGGGTCTGATGGTGTTTGCGGAGATGCTGCTGGTTTTGGTGTTGGCGGAGGAGTCGCATGCGCCGACGCTAACTTTGATGGTAGCGGTACTTATTCGGCAGATGCTTTCGATGATAGCCTCGCTCGCTGGATTACCCTCTTTCATGATGCTTTCGATCGACGGGATGCAAACAATCGTTTGCAGAATGCTTACTCAAATGCTGATTACTGGACGGGCGTTGGCCCAAGTAACGCTGCTACCTTCACCTTCTCGCCGAACGCCTATATTGCGTTCAATGATGAAGATGTTCAGATGTCAGCGCCTTCATGGTTGAATTGGTATGCAAATTGGATGGATCGTGGTCGAAATGTCACCATCGATAATGTTGTGGGCGGTCTCCACGACACGATGGTCGACCAAGGCTACAGTTGGTGCGATCGCTGTGAGCTTTTCG
>JAKVCH010000580.1 GCA_022447485.1 Polyangiaceae bacterium
TAGCGGTACTCGTCGGCTTGATTGGCCTGACCGGTAGCATCGGCTGCTCCTGCGTGGGGAAGAGTGGCATGTTGGCCCTGGGGCTCAGCTTACTCCCCAGCTCGCTCGCCACGCTCCTGCATGGCAGGCGCCGCAAGTAATACTAAAAGATATCACCTTGCAATAGGTGCTCGAGCTGACGCCAAGCGCAGCTCGAGCCAGGAACTCGAGCTCGCCTCGACAACCCGAGCCTGCTTAAATTCAGGGCACAGCGAACCATTCTATCGAACCGTTATCGCAAAGTGACTCTTGGGGCCGTTCTGTTCCGACTTGGTCGAGCAGGAGAAGGCAAGGCACTTGATCGACAGCTAGGGAACCGGCTACCAGCTGATGGTTACGAGTGCCGAGCTCATTTTGCTCCAGTGGCTTCAGCAGGTCCACGAATACATCTGCCGGCGCGATACTTTGATCAAGCTCTGCATCAAAAGCACAACCGGTACTTTCTCCGACTAAATTAAAGCTTGAAGCCGTAATTCCCCCAGCGACGCTACAATCAGCGGTAGCGTCGCTCACGCTTTGATTCGCTGCATTCCCAGCAATGATTGTGCTTTGAATCATGGCGCTTCTTTCATTCAAAAGACCACCAGCGCTCCCCGAAGAAGCGCTATTATCCGCAACAGTGCTGTGTAGCAAAGAAAGTGTCGCACCATTATAAACGCCCCCAGCGCTCTCTGCGCTATTGCCACTGAAGGTGCTGTTGATGATATCCGCCACGCCAAGATTATAGAGGCCACCACCCGACGAAACGCCCGATTGCCCTGTAACAGAGCTGCTTCTCAGCACGAGTGAGGCGTCCAGGCTCTCGACATAAATTCCGGCACCCGCACCGTTGCTCGTTGCTTCGTTGTCTTCCACGCTGCTTTCAAAAAGGCAGACGCCGCCGCCATTTTTGACGTACACACCACCGCCGTCAGCGTCATCCGCCTGATTCCCCGAAATGGTGCTCCCATAGATTAAGGCGCCCGTTGCGTAGACTCCGCCGCCGGTAGAGCTGGTGTTCTCGCTGAGGACGCTCTCCTGAAGAATGCCCGCACCATGGAATCCTCCTCCACTTTCCGCAGTGTTACTTTGAAAGGTGGTCTGTTGGTAAATACCATTACCCTCCACTCCACCACCTTCAAGCACAGCAGTATTCCCTTCAATCGTAGAAGACACTACCCAAACGCCGCCATCGGCTTCGAGTCCGCCGCCTGAGTCGAAACTTTGATTGTCGCGAATCACGCTATCGCGAATCAGAGTCGCGCTGTACGAAGTGCAGATTCCACCGCCGCCTACGAATGGACCTGAACTTAAAGTGCTTTCATTTTCGCGGATCACGCTGTTCTTCTCGACAAGAAGAACACCATAATCTTGATGCACACCACCTCCTACCCAGCCAGCTTCATTGAAGTAGAATTCGACACCGCTGATGCGACTTGCTGCAACGTAACTCTCAAAACCGCCCCCATCCCTTGAGGCTGAATTCTGAAAAACAGAGCCGCCTTGAATTGTAGCGAGCCCATAGTAGTTGTAGGCGCCGCCTCCGTCTATGCCGCTATTGTCATGAATCGAGCTATCGTAAATATGAAGAGCGCCGTACTCATTGTAGACACCTCCACCCCTCCCATTGCTCTCGCAGAGGCTCACTTCAGAGTTAATGAGAGTGAGATATCCACGAAAATTTCTTAAGCAACCACCTGGTTTAGATGAGCCAGCAAGGCCATTTTTAAAAGCAATATCCCGCGCCCGCAGAGTGACCTCTAGAACGTCGAGCACACGATCATTCTGTTGGGCATCAATCACCGTTGTCGCCGCAGATGCACCTCTGATGGTCAACGGAGCGAGAACATCCAAATCACCGGTCTGATTATTATCTTCATCGTCGCCCGTTATCGACAGCTCATAGGTACCGGCTGGAACCTGTACGGTATCCCAGCCATCGCCTGCTGAGCATCCATCTACGGCAGAATCGGTGTTGGCTGCCTCAATGGCTTCGCGTAAAGAGCAGTCCCCGTCTGAGTTCAGCTCATCGTCTGTTGTGTCTACATTAATAACACGGCTTGGCCCAAAAGCTGCCCCTCCTTGCTCCGAGCTCTCGACCGAGCCCAAATCGCAAGCATTCCCCAGCGCTCGCTCTGTTCCAGTTTGATCCACCGCTAGACAATACTCACCCCAAGCAGCGTCAATAGCCGGACTACCACTCCGAAGGGCATGAGTCAGTGGGTGAGTCTCGTCTTTCAGCAGCGCACCGCCGTTATCCGCTAACGCGCCAAGTACGTTCGTCGCTACCTCGTCCCCGGCGATTGTTTGGTCGTAGAGCGTTGCACTACACCCCGTATTCAGTCCAAAGAGATTATGTCCTCCCGATAGCAGGGTCGTCACATTACAGTCGGCTGA
>JAKVCH010000581.1 GCA_022447485.1 Polyangiaceae bacterium
GTAGGCAGACCGCTCTCTTTTTGCATTTGATGAAGTCCATGCTCTTGGTCGCGGGAGAGGGCCTTTGTTGGGTAAATAAATAGCGCCGTGGCCGTCGGATCTTCGGAAAGAGCTTGTAGAACAGGCAAGTGGAAGCACAGGCTTTTCCCACTCGCAGTGGGCGTCGCTATCACGGTATGCTTGCCCTCTTGTGCTGATTCAATCGCCTCAGCTTGATGCGAAAAAAGCTGGGTGATTTGTCGCTTCTTCAGCGCCTGAACAAGGCCAGGGTGTAAGGGGGGAAGTGGCCGATACTGAGCTTCTTCGCCCGGAAGGAGCTCATCGGCGGTGAGGCAATGGCGCACTTTTCCAGTCTTCACCCACTGTTGGGTCACAGCGTTCACGCCTTGCGGGCTTTTCCAGGGGCTGTCCATGACCCCTTATACTGAACATTTAGACCGTAGTCACCTTCTCATCGGTTGCGTCTCGACGTTGACCAATCGCCTAGCTAGCATGGGCCAATGATTCAAAGAAGTCGTCAACAAGCTCTCGCCCTTCTTGTCGGAAGCACCGCAGTGTCCGTAAGTCTCATTGGCTGTCAACGCCCGGAGGCGAAAGCCTGTCGAGCCGAGATGCTGGCGATGAAAGAACCCGTTGGAAATGCCGGCAATCTGGATTTGCCCGAGCTAAAAAAGCTGCAGGACGACCTGCAACAGCTGGCCCTGGATTGCAATGCTGCTGGATTAGCCCAAGAAGCCGGCGATGTCACAGAGGCCTTCACCGCGCTGAACAAAATTGCTGAGCTAAAAGCGAAAGGCGGAGACAAGAGCAAGGCGGCGCGGGGTCCGGAGCAATTGAAGGCTTTGATTGCTAATGGTGACCCAAGCTGCCCCGCCGGATTAGTGTATAAAATACCTCCGGTCGGACAGCAGGTAAAATGTACCGGTCCTCAATTTGTAGAAATGCCGAAGCAGATGGCGGTCTCTTACTTCTCTGCTCGTGACGCTAGCCTCGAGAAGGACAATATTCCTCACCGTCTGAAGGCGAAAGCAGGCGATGAGACATGGCAGTTTTACTATGACGACACCGATCAAAAAGTACTTTGTTTGGAATCGATGGGAGCTGTCGGTGTGGGGTGGCAGGAGGTTGTTCGCCGGCTCACCGGAGTGCATCCAGCAAAGCTGAAGGAGGGGGCTCCGGTTCCCATGAAGTCAGGTCCTCTAGCTCTTTCTAAAACGCAAAAAGGCGATCAGGTAGCGGTCCAGCTCGGCGACTGCCAGGCTTTTGCCGCGACGGATAATGGGTCGACGCCTGCCTCGCCCGCAGGGCCGGCGTCTCCGGAGAAAAAGTGACGCTAGGACGTAGCCTCTTCGAGGATACGACGCTGTAAAAATAGGCTCAAGGCGATAGCGTGACAGGGCGATTTGGTCTACACGGTGCTCAATGACGAGCGTGGATTTAAAAGATCAGAGCCCCAAAGTAGATGAAAGTTCGGAAGGCTCTGCTTTGACTGACCAGCCACCTTCCGAAGGTAACGCGCTCGGTCGTCAAAAGAGTCCCGTGGATAGCGGCCGTGGCCTTCGTCCCTCCATGCTCTTTTTTGGTATCGTTTCTGCGATATCTCTTGTTGCGGATATAGGTTCGAAGGTCTGGGCTGAGCTTTTACTCAATCGGCGAGGACATGAGCCCATGGAGGTCCTCCATAACCACCTGAGCATTACTCTCGCCTATAATCCGGGTGGCGCCTTTGGGTCATTCCAGAGCGCACCCGAGGCTTTGAGAAGACCGTTTTTTCTGATCGTGAGTCTGATTGCCCTCGGGTTTATTATTAGTCTCTACCTCAAGTTATTGCCGACCCAGAAGGCGTTGAAGTGGGGACTGCCTCTCGTGTTCGGTGGAGCGCTGGGCAACCTGAGCGATCGACTAACACGTACCCATGTGGTCGACTTCATTGACTATCGAGCCGATTGGGTGCTCAGCATGAATGAGTTCATCCAGAGCTTCTACTCGAGTTGGGCTGTTTCGGATCATTGGCCAACCTTCAATATTGCCGACGTCGCAATTTGCGTCGGGGTCACTCTGATGGCGATCGATATGTTCACTCATCGTAGAGACGCGGGCATCCAGAAAAAAGCGAAAACAAAAGAAGCCAGTTCAGCGGTTTAGGTGTTGGCCTTCTGCTGAGAAAAGCCAATGCAACCCCGAATTTTTGAGCTTTTCGGTACTGGCTTCCCCGCCTACTTCGTCCTGCTGCTGCTTGGCTTCTTGCTAGCGACAGCTCTGGGCACAGCTTGGGCAAGACGTATTGGACAAAACGCCGATGCTGTCGTTGACCTGGGGTTGAGTATGTTGATTTTTGGCGTTCTCGGCGCCCGTCTGCTCCATGTGCTCGCGGACGGCTATTTCTGGGATTATGTGCACCTCT
>JAKVCH010000582.1 GCA_022447485.1 Polyangiaceae bacterium
CCAGATGACCAACTCATCTGTCCAGACGAAGCGACCGACACGGTACGTCCTCTTGTACAGCGCTGTGACCGCAGTTCTTGTTGGACTCCTGCTAAGAAGCGTAGATTCAGAAAAGTTGGTGGCAGCTTTTCAGAATAGCCACATCGGGCTCTTTAGTTTGGCAACCCTCTGTGGCATCGGGCAATCATGCTTCATGGCCAGGCGGTGGCAGCTCATGATGAGAAAAGATGGCATTGTCACGCCTTACTGGCCTGTCCTTGTTAGCTACACGGAAAGCATGTTCTTTTCCCTCTTTTTACCTTCTGCCGTGGGAGGCGACCTTTATCGGGGCGCGAAAGCGAATCGAGACTACAAAAGCGCAGCGCGGACAGCGACCGGGCTTCTCGTTGAACGTCTGGTTGGTATTTGGGGTGTCTGTCTCTTGGGAGTGATCGGCTTGGTGATGGGCAACCCTTCACCCGAAGTTCGCTCTGCGTTTTTCATTCTGCTCTTCGGTGTTGTGGGGGCTTGTGTTGCCATCTTTTGGGGAGGAAAAGGAATTTCGCGCCTTCTCGATCGCCTCGGGCTAGATGGTCTTGCCGTAAAAATATCTATGCTCGCCTCCCAGTCCCGAGGATACTTTTCATCGTTGAGACTATTTACGAGACTCGTTCTTTATTCGATGATTGCTCAACTTCTTGGAGTAACATCCATCTACCTTGTTGGTTGTTCACTCGATATCGAACTGAGCTATTTTTTTTACCTGACAACAATGCCGCTTGTCTGGGTGCTCAGCCTTATGCCTGCGCTTGGAGGCTTAGGTCCGCGCGAAGCTGGTCTCTTTTTTGCGCTGACAAGTGCTGATGTTGGACCGGCGCCTGCCGTCGCTGTGGGGGTCTTATTGTACGCCACGATGCTCTTGCGAGGCTTATTTGGAGGGCTCCTCTTCGCGGCCCGTAAAATCATTCTGACTTAACGAGAACTGCTCCTCGCAGAGACTCACTGAAAGAATAAAGGCTCGCTCGTGGGGAACCTACTGGGACCTCACGGAGAACGCTCATAGGAAAAGCGAATCACCGATTTTCAGCAGAGCTGCCGCAGGGTGGACGGGGTTGTAAAACTGCTTAGAATACCTACGCTCTGCAGAATGGCTGCGTCATCTGGTTTTTCTGTTCGCAAAGCACTGAAACAACCATTTCTATTATTCTGTTTCTTCGTTTCGGGCGCCACCAGCTTGGCGTTGGAGACGGCTTGGTCCAAAGAGCTTTCCTACTTGCTCGGTAATGATTTGTATGGCGCCGCCACAACAATCATCGCCTACATGGGTGGTCTTGGTTTCGGTGCTTGGCTTGCGGCTCGCTACTACCATCGAGTGAAGTCGCCGCTGGCGACCTACGCGCTCCTGCAAATCCTGATTGGAGCCTTTGGCTTAATCTCGATCTCGATGCTGCGCTCCCTGCACCCTTTCATGGCTCTTGTTCATGGTCTACCAGGAGGCACCGGGGTCTTTCTGGCCACGCGACTCGTCATCACGTTTTTGACTCTCTTGCCGGCCACCACTCTGATGGGCATGACGCTGCCGATTGTTCTCGGAGCCTACAACAATCAGCGTGACCGCATGGCGGCTCATGCCGGTCGCCTCTACGGCTCGAATACTTTCGGTGCTTTGGCGGGCGCTTTACTCGCCGGCTTGATCCTGATCCCTCACTGGGGCCTGCAACTCAGCTGCATTCGCGTCGCTTTGCTCGATCTAGTTCTGGCCTTGCTGCTCTTCGCCTTTGACCTTTGGTACAAGAAGGCCGAAAAATCCGAGGAGCCAACGGCGACGAAAACCACCGTTTCGACGAAGGAAAAAGGCATTCCCCTGGGTCAAGGCCTGGAGATACGGCTCTCCTACGCATTGATCGGTGCGGTCGCTCTCGGGCTTGAATTGTGCTGGTTTCGACTTCTCTCACCAGTCATCGGCCCCACCACGCAGGCTTTCTCCATTACCCTGGCTGTGTATCTGCTGGGAACAGCTGCCGGCAGCACCTGTGCGAGTCCAATTGTGGGGCGCGTTTCTCCAAAAAAATCCTACCCCGTCATCTTGGCCCTGGCCGGCATCGCCGCGGTCACTCCACTCTTTTACCTTGAGCATCTACCTTCTTGGTACAAAAGCCTTTGGTCTGCATCAGAAGGACAAGGAACCCGGATCGAACTGCTGCTTGCCCAATCTGTGCAGGCATGCGCGTTAATTTTTCCAGGTACTTTTGCCTTAGGAGCAGCATTCCCGCTTGCCGTCGATGCGCTCTCCAAGCGGGTCGAAAGCCGGGTGACACCTTCTGTGCTAGCCGCCAACCTTTTTTACTGGAACACGTTTGGCGCTGTTGTCGGTACAATCAGTTGGGGGTTTTTCATCATTCCGCAGTGGGGGGTGAAT
>JAKVCH010000583.1 GCA_022447485.1 Polyangiaceae bacterium
ACAGCCACAAATGTTCCACAGCTGCCTTCGTAAAGAAGAGCGAAGACCCTACGACGAATCTCTCTTTTCACAGCTCCAGGGGCCAGGGGCGACGATAGTTCGTAGAGAGCAACAGCGCGGTCACTCGGAGCCATGAAGTCTGATTCATCGAGATAGCCCCGCTCTAGAGCCAAATGCAAAGCCGCCTCTAAGACGACAGGGTCGAGCTCATCTAAAGGCGGAGGACCCAAGTCTTGCACCGCTTGAGCCAGCGCGACGAGCGCTTGACGAAAGGTGGCCTTTTGTTCCCCTGGATCGACTTCTGAAACGAAGCGCGCAAGAAGAAGATGCGGAGTGGAGCGAACGCGCATAATGAAGTCTGACAGAGAATAGACAAGCTCCTACAGGTATCCAAGCCCCTGGCTCGTCTTTCAGGCGAATTCGTCGAACAGAGAATTCCAACGCCGAAGAGGCTGGCATTTTGCTCGTAAGCCACCCAACATAGGGCCATGACCTGGAAGATTATTGTGATTGCCCACGGCTCCATCGCCCACCTCGATGAAATACCGGCCTTTGTACGAGAAATCCGAAGAGGGCGCCCGGCGCCGCAAGAGTTACTCGACGAATTGAAAGAGCGCTACACCGCGATTGGTGGCTCCCCTCTACTCGAGGAGACCGAATCCATCACGGCTCGCCTTGGAGAAGCCTGCAACACGCCAGCCTTCACGGCGATGCGTCTCTCGGCGCCTCGGATCACCAGCGTCGCAGAGAAGCTCACACCGGGAGACCGAATCTGCTTGGTCCCCGCCGCACCTTTCAGCGTTCATATTTACGCAGGAGCGGCGCAAGCGGCTCTCAAAGAGGGGGGCTTTGAAGAATTCGCCGAGACGATGGCCTCAGTCCCACCCTTCGGTACGGCTCCACAGCTCGTCAAGGCCTGGTCAGGTGAGATCATCAAAGCTCTTGAGAAAACGCCTGAGGCGAGCGTCTTACTGACTGCCCATAGTTTACCCCAAATGCTAATCGACCGAGGCGACCCTTACGCGACATTTTTTGAAAATGCAGTGGCTGCGGTGACAGAGGAACTAGACTCCTGGGCAAAAACCCAAGGCCTCACGCCCCCCGCCGTCGAGCTGGCCTACCAGAGTCAGGGTGCCCAGGCTGGGGCCTGGTTGGGCCCAACCCTGGAGTCAAAGCTCCAGAAGGTTCGAGACGCCGGACAGAGAGAGGTCATCGTCTCCCCGATTGGCTTCCTTTCAGAACACGTCGAGACGCTCTACGACCTCGATATCGAAGCCGCGGCCTGGGCCAAAGAGATGGGCCTACATCTCACGAGAATACCCACCGTTGGAGGCTCTGATTTACTCATCGAGGCCGTGGCCGAGCTCGTCAAGACAACCATGGCTGAGTGACCAGAAACGGACTCAAAAACTCCACGGCCCTGATTTGGGGGTCCTGATTTGACAACGACCTTCTCTGCTGTAAAGCCTCGGGTGTGATAGAGCCAGATAAAGTCAAATCCATACTCAAAGAAGCGTTTCCCGACGCGATCATCGAGCTAGAAGACCTCACCGGGACAAAAGACCATTATCAGGCAGAAATTATCAGCACCGCGTTTGCCGGTAAGAGCCCGGTCGAACAACATCAACTGGTTTACGCCGCTTTGGCTGAAGAAATGAAGGGACCAATTCATGCGCTGGCCCTGAAGACCAAAACTCCGGGCTGAGAAAGAAAATAAGAATGGAAGAAGATACTCGCAACCGAATTATTGACCTAACAAAGAGCAATCGCGTGGTTTTGTTCATGAAGGGAAATAAGATGTTTCCTCAATGTGGATTTTCCGCTCATGTCGTTGGATTACTCAAGGAAAAGGGCGCCGAGTTCGATACCCACAACATCCTCGCGGACCAAGAGTTACGCCAAGGCTTGAAAGAAATTTCGAACTGGCCCACTTACCCCCAGCTCTATGTCGACGGCAAGCTCGTTGGGGGCTGCGATATCGTGAACGATCTCAATGAATCGGGAGAGTTAGATAAGATTCTCTTCACTGAAAACTGAACCGAGTTTTTTGAAGACCAGAATCCTCCGCAGACAGATATGCTGCGGGGGATTTTTTACATTTGACCCCAGTGCCTTTGAAACCAGCGGTCAAATGAAAAGCATTGATCCTAGCCCCAAGAAAGCTGACACTGGCGCGCTAACTTGAAGGGCTTATGAGTAAAGAGAATCATCCCCGTACGCTTCGCTCCAGCGACAGCGCCCAGCCTTCAAATCAAGGAACGACGTCATCCCTTGACGACGGCCCAGAAACTCCGCTCACACTTGATCATATTCCTGTCGACTTGGTGACTACCCCCAAAGTGGGTGCCATCGCTCCGGGAGAAATCGTGGACGGTCGTTTTCGCACGCCG